>DAMABW010000170.1:0-9158 GCA_031999925.1 Massilia sp.
CCAGCTCGCGGCCGCGCTTCCAGGTGAGCATCGCGGTCAGCAGCACGGCGCCCAGCAGCAGCGGGAACCAGCCGCCGTGCAGCAGTTTCAGGGTGCTGGCCGAGAACAGGGCGATGTCCATCAGCATGAAGAAGCCGGTGGCGCCCAGGCATACCCACAGCGGCAAGTGCCAGCGGTAACGGGTGACGAAGAAAGTCAGCAGGTTCGTGGCCAGCATGGTCGCGGTAACGGCGATGCCGTAGGCGCCGGCCAGGCGGTCCGAGGAACCGAAGCCGATCACGGCGATCAGCACCACCACCAGCTGCAGCCAGTTCACCGCCGGAATATAGATCTGGCCGATCTCGCTCTCCGAGGTGTGCAGGATGCGCATGCGCGGCAGCAGGCCCAGCATGATGGCCTGCTTGGTCATCGAATAGGTGCCGGAAATCGTGGCCTGCGAGGCGATCACCGCCGCCATGGTCGACAGCGCCACCAGCGGGAACACGCTCCAGGTGCCGAGCTGGTGGAAGAAGGGATTTTCCACGGCGGTCGGGTCGGTAATGAGCAGGCCGCCCTGCCCCAGGTAATTCAAGGCCAGCGCCGGGAACACGATCAGGAACCAGGCCACGCGGATCGGCTTCTTGCCGAAGTGGCCCATGTCGGCGTACAGGGCTTCGGCGCCGGTAAGCGCCAGCACCACCGCGCCCAGGGCGACAAAGGCGATGAACTGGTTTTCCATGACGAAGCGCGCCGCATGGAGCGGGTTCAGCGCTTCCAGGATCACCGGCGCCTTGGCGATGTTGATCACGCCCATGATGGCCAGGGCCAGGAACCAGACGATCATTACCGGCCCGAACCAACGGCCGATGCCGGCGGTGCCGTGGCGCTGCAGGCTGTACAGGCCGACCAGCACCACCACCGCCAGCGGCACCACATAGTGCGACAGCGCCGGCGTGGCCACTTCCAGGCCCTCGATGGCGCCGAGCACGGAGATCGCCGGCGTGATCACGCTGTCGCCATAGAACATGGTAGCGCCGAAGACACCGATCACCATCAGCGGGTAATGCCAGCGCGAGGTGCGCGTGACCGAGTTCAGGGCCAGCGCCATCAGCGCCATGATCCCGCCCTCGCCGCGGTTGTCGGCGCGCAGCACGAGCGTGACGTATTTCAGCGAGACGATCAGGGTCAATCCCCAGAAGATCAGGGAAATGATGCCGAGCAGGTTGGGGGTGTTCAGCGCGAGGCCGTGGGTGGGGTCGAAGATGGTCTTGAGGGTGTACAGCGGGCTGGTACCGATATCGCCGTAGACGATGCCAACGGCAGCCAGCGTCGTTGCCGCCAGGCTGCTTTTGTTATTTTGCGACGTCAAGATTGCACCATATTGTTGTTCTGGTGCGGCGCACCATAAAATAACGACAAGGAAATTGCAAGCAGAATCAAGCGGCTCGGCCTACCCTGGCGCGGAGTGTTGCAAGTTTGCCTGAAGCGACAGGGAACGGTCGCGCGTTAGCCTCGTATCGTGGCCAAAACGGGGCGCCTCCGGCAAGCGTTCCCGACTTCGCCGATAATGCTGGACTGGCAACTCTTCTCCCCCTATTCCCATGCGTACCGGCATCCTTTCCGCCGCCCTGGCCTTCCTCTGCTGGGGCCTGTTCCCTTTGTATTTCCACGCCGTGCGCGAAGTGCCGTCCATGCAGATCCTGGCGCACCGCATGCTGTGGTCGCTTGCCTTTCTGCTGGTGGTGCTGGCCCTGCGCCGGCAGTGGGCCTGGCTGAACCAGGTACGCCAGCCGCGCGTGTTCGGGAGCTTCGTTGCCTCGGCATTCTTGCTTAGCGCGAACTGGCTGCTGTACATCTGGGCCGTCAACAATGGCCACGTGATCGAGGCCAGCCTCGGCTACTTCATCAATCCGCTGGTGAACATCATGTTCGGCTACCTGCTCCTGAAGGAACGCCTGCGCCGGGTGCAGTGGGTCGCGATCGCCATCGCCGCCCTGGGCGTGGCCTGGCTGACCTGGCAATCGGGTTCGGTGCCCTGGATCGCGCTGTGCCTGGCGGCTTCGTTCGGCGGTTATGGCTTGCTGCGCAAGACGGCGGCGCTCGGCGCGCTGGAAGGCTTGTCGTTCGAGACCATGGTGCTGTTCCCGATCGCGGCGATCTACGTCGGCTGGCTGACGCTGCATGGCGAGAACGCCTTCCTGAACACCCCGTCAGACACCACACGCTGGTTGTTGATCGCTTCCGGCCCGATTACGGCAGTGCCGTTGCTGCTGTTTGCCAGCGGCGCGCGCCAGATTCCGCTGTCCATCCTCGGCCTGCTGCAATACCTGGCGCCGACCATCCAGTTCCTGCTCGGCGTGCTGCTGTTCAAGGAAGCGTTCACGGCGGATCGCCTGGTGGGCTTTGCCCTGATCTGGGCGGCGCTGGGCCTGTTTGCCGGCGAAGGTCTGCTGCAGCGTGGACGAAGCGCGGGGCGACCGGTGCCGCCATTGAAAGAATCGCGATAAAGGCTGTCTGTCCCAGCGCTTCTATCGTATCCTGTGCACCTTGATTTCATAACAGTTACTAAAGATGGCAAATTACGTCTATACCATGAACCGCGTGGGCAAAATCGTCCCGCCGAAACGCCAGATCCTGAAAGACATTTCGCTGTCGTTCTTCCCAGGTGCGAAGATCGGCGTGCTGGGCCTGAACGGCTCCGGCAAGTCGAGCCTGCTGAAGATCATGGCTGGCATCGACACCGACATCCAGGGCGAAGCGCGTCCGATGCCTGGCCTGAACATCGGCTACCTGCCGCAGGAACCGCAGCTCGATCCGGAAAAAACCGTGCGCCAGGAAGTCGAATCCGGCCTGGGCGAAGCCTTCGAGGCGCAAGCCAAGCTGGAAGCCGTGTACGCCGCCTATGCCGAGGAAGACGCCGACTTCGACGCCCTCGCCAAGGAACAGGAGCGCCTGGAATCGATCATCGCCGCAGCCGATGGCGGCAACCTGAACCTGCAAATGGAAATGGCCGCCGACGCGCTGCGCCTGCCGCCATGGGACGCCAAGATCGGCGTGCTGTCGGGTGGCGAGAAGCGCCGCGTGGCGCTGTGCAAGCTGCTGCTCTCCAAGCCGGACATGCTGCTGCTCGACGAACCGACCAACCACCTGGACGCCGAATCGGTCGAGTGGCTGGAGCAATTCCTGCTGCGCTTCCCGGGCACCGTGGTCGGCATCACCCACGATCGCTACTTCCTCGACAACGCCGCCGAATGGATCCTGGAACTGGACCGCGGTTCGGGCATTCCATGGAAGGGCAACTACTCGTCCTGGCTGGACCAGAAGCAGGCACGCCTGAAGCAGGAAGAAGCGACCGAATCGGCACGCCAGAAAGCCCTGCAGAAGGAACTCGAATGGTCGCGCCAGAATCCGAAGGCACGCCAGGCGAAGTCGAAGGCGCGTCTGGCCCGCTTCAACGAGCTGAGCGAATACGAATACCAGAAACGCAACGAGACCCAGGAAATCTTCATCCCTGTGGCCGAGCGCCTGGGCAACGAAGTCATCGAGTTCAAGAACGTCTCGAAGGCCTTCGGCGACCGCCTGCTGCTCGACAATGTGTCGTTCACCATTCCGCCGGGCGCGATCGTGGGCATCATCGGCCCGAACGGCGCCGGTAAATCGACCCTGTTCAAGATGATCGCCGGCCGCGAGCAGCCGGACAGCGGCGAAGTCGTGATCGGCAAGACCGCCAAGATCTCGCTGGTCGACCAGCACCGCGACGACCTGGCCAACAACAAGACCGTGTTCGAAGACGTCACCGGCGGCGCCGACATGCTGAGCGTCGGCCGCTTCGAGATGCCGTCGCGCGCTTATCTCGGCCGCTTCAACTTCAAGGGCTCGGACCAGCAGAAAGTGGTCGGCAACCTGTCGGGTGGCGAACGCGGCCGCCTGCACCTGGCCAAGACCCTGCTGCAAGGCGGCAACGTCCTGCTGCTGGACGAACCGTCGAACGACCTGGACGTGGAAACCCTGCGCGCGCTGGAAGACGCCCTGCTGGAATTCGCCGGCAGCGTGATGGTCATTTCCCACGATCGCTGGTTCCTGGACCGTATCGCCACCCACATCCTGGCCTTCGAAGGCAATTCCCAGGTTACCTTCTTCGACGGTAACTACCAGGAATACGAAGCCGACAAGAAGAAGCGCCTGGGTGAAGAAGGCGCCAAGCCGAAGCGTATTCGCTACAAGCCGCTGACGACCTGATCGTTCGCCAACGTCGCAAAAAACCCCAGCCGCCGCGAGGCCGCTGGGGTTTTTTCATGTGCGCGCGTGCTTTTCTTTTACGCTCGGAAATGGATCGCGGTCGAAAAAATTCCGTGTGTAGAATCGCCCATTGATGAGGATTCTGGCCCCGCGCCATTTTGCGCCGATCGACCTGGCGACCACCTGCGATTGGCTTGCTTATTGGCCCCCTTATTGGCCCCCTATCCATGACAGACTACCGCGACAACCGGGTCCCCGGCGGGACCTTCTTCTTCACGGTTCGCCTGCTGGACCGTGGCAGCTCCCTGCTGACGGACCATATCTCGGCTTTCGGTGACGCCATCCGCCAGGCGCGCGTGCGCAAACCTTTCCACGTCGACGCCTGGGTCGTCCTGCCCGACCATGCGCATGCCATGTGGACCTTGCCGCCGGGGGACCATGACTGTTCGAGCCGCTGGCGGGCGGTGAAGATCGCGTTTTCGAAAGCGCTGCGCAAGTCGCTGGTCACCAGTTCGCCCGATGGCGCGATCTGGGAACGCCAGTACCAGCAATTCCGGGTGCAGGACGACATCCAGTATGCGGCGCTAATCGATTACATGCACACCAATCCGATGCGCCATGGCCTGTGCGAAAACGCCTCCGACTGGCCGTGGTCGTCGCTGCATCGCTTCATTTCTTCCGGGTTCGCTACGCCGGACCCGGCCGTGCTGCCGCCGTGGGTGCGAACGCTCGTGCATCCGACTGGGGCGCCGATGCAATTCAGGGCGCAGGGATAAATCATACGGTTCACCCCGCTGGCCGGGTTCAACGTTAACGTTTCTCCAAAAGAAAAAGGGCCCCGCAGGGCCCTTTCCACACACTCGGAACAAGCAATCGAAAGCGATTGCTTAGAAGGTGTACTTCGCGCCGATGGTCACGACGTCCGGTTTCGGACCGAAGTCCTGCTTTTTGCCGAAGCGTTCGTATTCAGCCAGAAGCGCAACGTTCTGGTTCACGTTGTACTGCACGCCGACAGCACCGTAGGCGCCGTTGTCGCTGACTTTGCGGTTCAGGCCGGCAGTTGCCGAGTCCTGTTCAGCCTTGGTGTGGGTCACGCCCAACTTGCCGTAGACGCCGACCTTGTCGCTCAGCTGCTTGGTGGCCTTGCCGGCGATGTAGGCGGCATAGCCATCGGCTTCGGTGCGGGCATTCGCACCGTTCAGGTTGTAGCTGCCGCCAGCTTTGCGGAAGTCGGTGTAGCCGGCTTCGACGCCGAAGTTCTCGGTCAGTTCGGCGCCGCCGAAGATCTTGCCCGAGAAGCGGTAACCGTCGTTGTCGTTCATCGTTGCGCCTGGCACATAGTACTCGCGGTCAGCACCGGAAACGCCAACACCGACGTAAGGGCGTGGGGTGATGGTGGTCTGGGCTTGGGCGGCGGTCATGGTGGCAGCGCCTGCGATCAGTGCAAAAATCAGCTTTTTCATTGCGAATCCTTTTCACGTATTAGTCTGGTTCGCCATTCATCTTGAATCGCGATGAGTCCAAGATAGCACTGGTCAAAAGGATAAGGCAGTGTGAATCCCGTAAGAACTGTAATCAAATGTAACATAACTGACTAATGGTTCAGTTATTTTTGACGACAAATCGGCACATGAAGCCATCAAATTAGACGACGTACCTGAAGGTTAAATTCAGGCGTTCTCCTATGGCGCGCGCCGACTTATTGATGCCGTGGAGCCAGTTACTCTGCAAGCTTCCACTCATCAATAACAAACTGCCATCGTGCAAGTCGAGCTTGACGGTCCGTTTGTTGCGTTTATGCCGCAAAACGAAGCTGCGCGTGGCGCCATAGCTGAGCGACGCGATGGCTGGGTCCGGTCCCAGTTCCGGTTCGTCGTCGCTGTGCATGCCCATGCTGTCGCGTTCATCGCGGTAATAGTTCAGCAGCACGCTGTTGAAGTGCAGGCCACAGGCCGCTTCGACGGCCGCGCGTATCTCGGCCAGCAGGGGTGTCCACGGCAGCGGGTCGAGACGCAGGCCGGAATAGGTATAGCTGGCGTCGCCATACCAGGCCGTCAGGCGCGGTTGCAGGTGGGACTTGCCGAACAGAACGATGCTGTCCTGGCGCCAGGGCGTTTCGGCAATCAGGCGCGCCAGGATGTCTTCGTTGGTATAGGGAAGCGGGAGGCGTGCCATCAGGGCCAGCGCGCCGTCTTCGATAGGGATGGACGTGAACGTACCGGGTGAGTCGAATAAATCCATGCAGCACTGTATCCCATCGTGCCGCGAAATTGTTGGTGGGTGCAAGCCGCACGCGGACCGACCCACCCTACATCAGCCGATCACGTAAGGCGGGTTCTCAAACCCACCATAACAAGCTCAGGAATAAGCCTCCGCCATCGTCATCACCCGCGGCGTGACGGCAATGCCGACGTTTCCGAACAGGACGTCGATGGCAGCCAGGTTGGCACTGCATTCCTCGGCCTTCCAGCCTTTGAAGACGTCGGTACCGTCTTTTTCGAAGTGCAGGTCGAGCACGCGGCCGTTGTCGCGATGCGTGTAGCTCTTCTGGTAAGTGCCTTTGAAGCCGAGTTCGGTCAAGGCGGCGAGTACCGAATGCGGTGGATTGTCCGGATCGGTGGCGAGGAAGACGCCATAGGTCTTGCCAGGCGGCTTGGCGGCGATGTCGACTTCGTAAATGCCCGGCGCCTTGGTCGTGGCGGTACTCTTCAAGAACAGCATGCTGCCTCCTGCGTCGAAACCGGCCCGGGCGCGACGCGCACCAGTCGCCATGTATTGACGGATCAGCGGCAAGCTTATTGCTCTTCGAAAACTTTGTCGATGGAATGATGCAACAAGCTTGTTCTACTGCATCAGTAAACCAACAGTGGCACCGGCAACCAGGGCGCCGCAGGCCACCATGCCCAAGATAAAGCCGAGCTCGCGCTTGGTCGGGTCGCGGTAATAACCCAGCGCATACAGTACGCGGGCACAGCACCACAGCATGCCGCCGCCGGCCGCCCAGGTATCGCCCAGGTACCAGGCACATAGCCACATCGGCACCAATACCAGCGGCAGCTGTTCGAGGGTATTCATTTGCACGCGCTGGCGGCTCTGGAAGGCTTCGGGCCCATCCATCGACGGCGCCGGCACCTTGTAGCGCACGCGCGCCGCGCCGGCAACCACGCCGGTCCAGAAATACACACCCAAGGCGGCCAGTGTGGCCCAGGCACTCAACAGCATCGACACTCCAGGAAGATAAAAATCAGGGCTGGCCGCGCCGCTTGCGCTCGGCCAGGGACGTTGTAGCTTGCACCAGCGCCTCGTACAGGCGCCCGGTCGGCGCATCCCAGTGCGACACGGCCGCCTGCTGGCGCGCCACGGTGGCAAGGTCGCCGCGCGCCACTGGGCCGCTGAGCGCCGCGGCCGGGCCGAGGCGGAACACGTTGGCCAGGGACTCGCTGGCGAGCGGACGCGCCAGCTCGCGCGCCACCGCTTCCGGCACCCCGGCCGCGACATAGGCGCGCAGCGCGGCATCCAGCACGGTCACCAGGTAGTTGGCGGCGAACACGGACGCGGCGTGGTAGACGGTCTTGGCAGCGGCGTCGATCGCGACCAGGCGCGCGCCGATCGCCTCGAAGGCGGGCGTGAGCAGCGCCAGCGCGTCCGCATTGCCCTCGACACCGCACCAGGTGCCCGAAAAAGCGGCAGCCACGCCCTCGGGATCGGCGAAGCTGCGCACCGGATGCACGCTGGCCACGGACGCGCCGGCGTCGATCGCCGCCTGCAGTTCGCTGGAAGCCTTGGCGCCGCTGCAGTGGAAGACGACGGCATCCTTCAGCAAACCGGCTCCGGCCAGCGCTGCGCAGGTGGGCGCAATCTGGTCGTCGCCCACGGCCAGCATCCATACTGCCGCCGGGCGCAGGTCGGCAATACCGGCGACAGCCTGGCCGGCGCCGATGAAGGCCACGGCCGCGTTCGCGGTGTCAAACGAGCGCGTCAGCACGTCCTGCACGGCGAAAACGCCGTGCGCGGCAAACAGGCGGCCCAGCGTGCGGCCGACGTGGCCGGCGCCGACGATGTTCAGCGTTGCCGGCATCAGAAACCGGCGCCGGGCTGGCCCAGGTACTGCAGTTCGTCGGGCGTGGAAGCGCGGCCGAGGATGGGGTTACGGTGCGGGAAGCGGCCGAAACGCGCGATCACGCCGCGGTGGCGGTGGGCGTAGTCGAGCATCTCGGCAAAGCCTGCGTGCTCGGCAGCCAGCTGAGTGAACAGATCGACTGCGCATTGCTGCATACGCGCGTCCTCGGCATGCTCGAACGGCATGTAGACGAAGGAACGCTGTTGCGGTTCCAGCGTGCGGTCGGCGCCGCTGTCGACCAACTGGCGGGCGGCGGCCAGCGCCAGCGCGTCGCCGGCAAAGGAACCGGGCGTATCGCGGTGGGCGTTGCGGGTGAACTGGTCGAGCACCAGGATGCGCGCCAGGGTGCCTTCGGCGCCGTGGTCGATGTCCCACTCGCGCAGGCCACCGGCTACCGCCTGGGCGATCAGGGCGCCGAAGCGCTCGCGGATCTGGGTGTCGAAAGCGGCATCCTTGCGGAACCATTCCGGGCGCGCCTTGCCGTAGTTGGCGTCGCTGCGCGGCAGGAACCAGAAATCGAGTACGTCTTGATGGGTCATGTCGTGTATCCCGTGTGTTTTTATTATCAGTTACGTGCGTGCGAGAGCTGGAAGCCCTCCACGCCTTCGAAGGCGGCCAGTTCGGCTGCCAGTTCGGTGAGGGTGGCGCGGTTGTGGCTGGACAGGGCCAGCGCCACGAAGCGCCACTCCTGGCGGCCGTTACTGCTGGCAATCGTCAGCGAGCTGCCGGCGATCTGGTAGCCGCGCTCGAGCGCCGCTTCGCGCAGTGCCTCTTCCTTCGGCAGGAAGTGCTCGCGAAAGCGCAGCATCACCGCCACCGC
>DAMABW010000171.1:0-9087 GCA_031999925.1 Massilia sp.
CGCCGGCGCCATCGACGCCGACGCCGTCATCATCGGCGCAGGCCCGGTCGGCCTGTTCCAGGTCTTCGAACTCGGCCTGCTCGAGATCAAGGCCCACGTCATCGATTCGCTGCCGGCCGTCGGTGGCCAGTGCGTGGAACTGTACCCGGACAAGCCGATCTACGACATCCCTGCCGTGCCTGTGTGCACCGGCCAGGAACTGACCGACAACCTGCTCAAGCAGATCGAGCCATTCGAGCCGACCTTCCACCTGGGCCAGGAAGTGACCACCGTGCAGCGCCGCGAAGACGGCCGCTTCAACGTCGAAACCTCGCTTGGGACCCAGTTCATCACCAAGACCATCTTCATCGCCGCCGGCGTCGGTTCGTTCCAGGCGCGCACGATCAAGGTCGAGGGCATCGAGAAGTTCGAGAACACGCAACTGCACTACCGCGTCAAGGACCCGAGCATCTTCGAAGGCAAGAACCTGGTCATCTGCGGCGGCGGCGACTCCGCCCTGGACTGGGCCCTGAACTTCGTCGGCAAGGCCGAGTCGGTCGTGCTGGTGCACCGCCGCGAAGACTTCCGCGCAGCCCCTGCCTCGGTCGCCAAGATGAAGCAGCTGTGCGAAGAGTACGAGATGCAGCTGATCACCGGCCAGGTCACCGGCTACGACGAAAAAGACGGCCAGCTGAGCGAAGTGAAGGTCACCGGCGCCGACGGCGTCACCCGCCGCGTGCCGCTGGACATGCTGATGGTCTTCTTCGGCCTGTCGCCGAAGCTGGGTCCGATCGCCGAATGGGGCCTGGACATCGAGCGCAAGCAGTTGAAAGTCGTGGACACCGAGAAGTTCGAAACCAACGTGCCGGGCATCTTCGCCGTGGGTGACATCAACACCTACCCGGGCAAGAAGAAGCTGATCCTGTCGGGCTTCCACGAAGCCGCGCTGGCCGCCTTCGGCGCCGCGCCCTACATCTTCCCGGACAAGAAGATCCACATGCAGTACACGACGACCTCGCCGAAACTGCACAAGATCCTCGGCGTCGAGACCCCGGTCTTCGACTAAGAGTTTCTGGTTCAGTCACCAGAAAACCACAATGCCCCGGCTTGCCGGGGCATTTGCTTTTATGTGTGTCGCATCACGGACGGCCTCCAAAAAACGGTGCTATAAACCTTCTAAGCACAGATCAAATTCGCACGATGGTGCGGGAAATTTCCACCCGCCAATCATTTAACCCTATAATGATTTGATCAAAATTCGTGCACGGCAGGCGCCATCGGGTGTCCCGGCGCAGCGAATGCTTCATGAAGAAGGATTACTATGCTCTACCAATTGCACGAGATGCAACGCTCCTTCCTGACCCCGCTGATGCAGTGGGCGGATGCGTCCTCGAAGTTGTTCTCGAACCCGGTTTCCCCTTTCGCCCACACCCCGTTCTCGCAACGTATCGCCGCCGGCTACGAGCTGATGTACCGCCTGGGCAAGGACTACGAAAAGCCGGCCTTCGGCATCGATACCACCACCATCAAGGACGAGACGGTCAAGATCATCGAGCACATCGCTGTCGAGAAACCGTTCTGCCAGCTGCGTCACTTCAAGAAGGACCTGCCCGACGCGGCCTTCGCTGCCCTGGCCCAGCCGACCGTGCTGGTGGTCGCCCCGCTGTCGGGCCACCACGCCACCCTGCTGCGCGACACCGTACGCGCCCTGCTGCCGGACCACGACGTCTACATCACCGACTGGGTCGATGCGCGCATGGTGCCGCTGGCGGCCGGTCCGTTCCACCTGGACGACTACATCTTCTACGTCCAGGACTTCATCCGCACCCTCGGTCCCGACGTGCACGTGATTTCCGTGTGCCAGCCGACCGTACCGGTGCTGGCCGCGATCTCGCTGATGGCGTCCGATAACGATCCGAAGCTGCCGAAGACCATGACCATGATGGGCGGCCCGATCGACCCACGCAAGTCGCCCACCGCCGTCAACGACCTGGCCACCGAAAAACCGTTCTCCTGGTTCGAGAACACGGTGATCTACTCGGTGCCGGGCAACTACCCGGGCTTCGGGCGCAAGGTCTATCCGGGCTTCCTGCAGCACGCCGGCTTCATCGCCATGAATCCCGGCCGCCATGCGCAATCGCACCGCGAGTTCTACCAGCACCTGGTGCGCGGCGACGAGGAGTCGGCCGAAAGCCACCGCCAGTTCTATGACGAATACAACGCCGTCCTCGACATGCCGGCCGAGTATTACCTCGACACCATCAAGACCGTGTTCCAGGAATTCCGCCTGCCAAAAGGTACCTGGGAAGTCGGCGGCAAGCTGGTGCGTCCGCAGGACATCAAGACGGTCGCCCTGTTCACCATCGAAGGCGAGCTCGACGACATCTCCGGCGCCGGCCAGACCCAGGCCGCACATGAGTTATGCAGCGGCATTCCGGCCGAGATGAAGCTCGATTACGTGGCGCCGAAAGCCGGCCACTACGGTATCTTCTCGGGCCGCCGCTGGCGCGAGATCATTTGTCCGAAGATCGGCGAATTCATCAAGGCACATGCCTGATACACGCTCTCTGCAAACCAGTCAGCCCCGGTAGCCCAACGGCACCGGGGCTTTTTTTCGCCCATGCCAGGACGCGTTTTCTCTTCGTTGCAATCTCACAACACCGCTACTTGTAAAGTAATTTACATGCCTTGACGCAAGCTCCGTCAACAATCGCCCTTCATCTCGTATTTACGTTACATAACGTTACATAACGACATACTCCGCAACATGCGCGTTGACAGTTCGTTGATTCCAGTAAATTTTTCCCTGCTGTATTGACAGATTTTGATCATACTTGTTTTGCGCTAGTGCAAAGCGAGAGAAGAAATCGCGTACTGGCGCAGGGATCTTCTGCACAACGATAACGAGAAAGAGATAAGACGATGTTGAAAGAAAAACTGGGTGTCCGTTCTGTCCGCCTGGCGCTGGGCCTGCTTGCCGGCGTGGCCGCCGCACAAGCATGCGCACAGGAGCAACCGATGCAGCGGGTCGAGGTGACCGGCTCCGCCATCAAGCGCATCAATGTCGAGGGATCGTTGCCGATCCAGACGCTGTCGCAGGAAACCATCGCCAAGACCGGCGCCACCACGGTTGCCGAACTGATCCAGACGCTGCCGGCGATGCAGGGCTTTACCATTTCGGCCATTGCCGCCGGCACCAACTCGGGCGGCCGCGTCAGCGCCTCGATCCACGACATCGGCGAAGCCTATACGCTGGTCCTGCTCAACGGCCGTCGCCTGGCGCCGCAAGGTTCGGGCAGCGCGGTCAACCTGCAGGCGATCCCACTGAGCGCGGTGGAACGCGTCGACATCCTGACCGACGGCGCCTCGGCCCTGTACGGCTCGGATGCGATTGCCGGCGTCATCAACTTCATCCTGAAGGAAAACCAGCAAGGCGGCGACATCGAGGCCAACTACAGCCGTCCGACCGAAAGCAGCGCCGGCGACTCGAAATACGTGTCGGCCAGCTACGGCTTCGGCGACCTGAACACCCAGGGCTTCAACCTGCTGCTGAGTTACCGCCACGACGAGCAGAGCCAGATCAAGGCCACCGACCGCGAATTCGCCAAGACCGCCTACCTGCCCTTCCAGTACAACGGCACCAACTACATCTACGACCGCACCAGCACCGCCACCGTGCCGGCCAACGTCTCGGTGACCTTCAATGGCGGCCTGCCCTCGGTCGGCTTCTCGCCTTACCTCAAGAAAAACGGCAGCTGCCCGGAGCTGAACTACGTCAGCCTGACGAATACCGCCGCCGTCCAGAACTGCGCCTTCGACTTCGTGTCGACCATCGAGATCGTCCCGGAAAACAAGCGCGACAGTGCGTTCCTGAAAGGCACGCTGAAGGTCGGCGACAACGTCAAGCTGTTCACCGACATCGCCTACTCGCGCTTCGACCTGACCGCGCGCATTGCCCCGAACACCGCGCCGTTCACGATCCTGGCCAATTCGGACATGTTCCGCACCAACGTGGCGCCCTACCTCAGCGCCGCCCAGCTCGCGAATGTACGCGCCGTGTCGGGCAACTACCGCACCTACGACTGGGGTACCCGCGACAGCCAGACCATCACCGAATCGAAGCACGCGGTAATCGGCGCCGACGTCGAGAACCTGGCCGGCTGGAACCTGAACAGTGCGTTAACCTGGTCGCAGAATGCCATCGACGAGCGCTACGTCGGCGGCTACGTGAAGAACGCCGAGTTCCGAGCGATGCTGGCGAACCGTTCGTTCGATCCGTTCGCCCCGATCGGCGCCCAGACCCCGGCCACCCAGCAGCTGATCCAGGAGTCGATCTTCCACGGCTCGATCCGCGAAGCCTCGACCACGCTGAAGGCGGTCGACCTGCGCGCCAGCCGTCCGCTGATCGAACTCGGCGGCGGCCCGATGCAGATCGCCATCGGCGCCGACTACCGCGAATACGCCTACGAGCAGACGCCGTCGGCCGACGCGCTGAACGGCGTGATCTACAACTTCAACGCCCCGTCGGCCTACGACATGAAGCGCGACAACGTTGGCGCCTTCGCCGAACTGTCGCTGCCGCTGGCCAGGCAGTTCGAGATGTCGGTGGCGCTGCGCCACGACCAGATCTCGGCCATCGACGACAGCCGCAACAAGCGCACCTTCGGCAAGGACCAGTCGAAGAGCACCTACAAGATCTCGGCGCGCTTCCAGCCGACCCAGCAGTGGCTGTTCCGCGGCTCCTATGGCACCGGCTTCAAGGCGCCGAGCATGCTCGATATCGCGTCGCCGGAAGTCAACGCCGGCTTCACCGCAGCCTCGTGGAACTGCCCGATCCAGGACGCCAATCTCTGCCGTCCGGGCAAGACCCAGTACAACGTCCTCTCCAGCGGCAACGAGAACCTGAAACCGGAAACCTCGAAGCAGTTCACGATCGGCACCCGTTTCGAGCCGACCGCACGCCTGTCGATGGGCCTGGACCTGTGGGATGTGAAGATCAGCGATGCCGTGTCCGCGATCAGCGAACAGCAGGCCTTTGGCGATCCGGTGAAGTTCCGCGAACTGTTCGGCACCTACACCGAACCGTCGACCGGCAACACCTACTGGGCTTTCCGCAGCTCGTCGGTGAACATCGGCCAAGCGCATAACCGCGGCGTCGACTGGGACATCACCGGCCGCTACCGCTTCGGCTTCGGCAACCTGAGCGCGACCCTGAACGGCACCCGCATGCTCAAGGCCGACTACACCACGCCGGGCACCAGCAACCAGTGGACCAACAGCCTGGATTACTTCGGCATCAACAATGCCGTCACGTTCAAGAACATCGTGCGCCTGGCCGTGTCGCTCGATAGCGGCAGCCTGACCAACACCGTGATCGCCAACTACCGCAACGGCTACACCGATGCCGAAGCGACAGTGCGCAACACGACCACCAACGCGAACGAGACGCTGCGCATGCAGGTGCCGTCGTTCACCACCTTCGACTGGCAGGCACGTTTCCGCTTCAATGAAGCGCTGACGCTGCGTGCCGGCGTGAAGAACCTGTTCGATCGCGAGCCGCCGCTGTCGCTGCGCGCGTCGTCGGGCCACCAGGTCGGATTTGACCCGCGCTATGCCGATCCGCTGGGCCGTCAGGTGTACGTGCTGGGCAACTACAAGTTCTGATGTAGTTGTGTTGTAAAAAACGACTCTTCTTCGGCCGTCCGGCGCAAGCTGGACGGCTTTTTTTTTCGAAGGTCGCCCTGACGCTAGCCGGCCTGCACAGGCAATCCGGCACGGCGATCCTCGCCACGGCCGAACTCGTCGTCCGTATCCTCGTGAGGCTCGCGGCGGTCGGCGCCGCGGCGGTCGCCGCCTTGCTCTTCCGGCTCCTCATCGGGAACCTGCGTGTCGTTGCCGCCAGCGTGGTACAACGGGCGGGCTGTCGGGTCGGCAGGCAGCAGCGGCGCGACGATCCATTCATTCATGTCTTTCTCCTCTAAACAGTTGGCTGGACGCCTCCCGCGTCAGCGGGCCGGCGTCCTTGCCAACGACTCAATTACCCAGCAAAACGCTGGCGATAATGCCGGTGGCGATTGCCGCCAGCACGTAGTCGTTACCCACCTGGACCCAGTGATAACCGCGCGGCGGCGCGCTCAGGCGGTGCGAGCGCCAGTTATCGACCACGTACTGCTTGTGGTGGTAGTTGGCCGGCAGGCGGTTGCCTCGGTACAGGTCGTGGCGCGGGCCGGCGCCACGACGCGCTTGGCGGTTGTCACGGCGGTCGTCGCGGCGCGCGTCCCGATAGTCGCGCCGGTCTTCACGGCGCTCGTCGCGGAAATCGCGGCGGTCTTCGCGCCGGTCGTCGCGGTATTCGCGGCGGTCGTCGCGGCGGTCATTGTGTTGGGCGAATGCCGGCACGTTGGCGGCCAGCATCAGGGCGATCATGCTCCTGGCGATGAGGTGTTTGTTCATGTTATTCCTCCTTGAAAAGTCGGCGCGCATCCATGCGGCCTGTACCGTCAGTAAGCCATGGACATTGCATCAGCTCTGTACGCTGCGCCACTTACTGATCGAAACCGCAACCCCGGTCGCGCCCCCGGCGCTTTTGTCGGATAATGACGGCTTTACGCCGCCGCTTCACCGTGACCAAGACTCTTGCCGACCAGATCGAAGACCTGCTGCCGCAGACGCAATGCACCAAGTGCGGCTACCCGGCCTGCCGGCCCTATGCCGAGGCGATCGCGAACGGCGAAGCGCCGATCAACCAGTGCCCGCCCGGCGGTATCGAGGGCGTGCGGCGCCTGGCTGCGCTCACCGGCCACCCGGTCATCCCGATCAATCCCGCCAACGGCATCGAGCGTCCGCGTCCGGTCGCCTTCATCGACGAAAGCCTGTGCATCGGCTGCACCCTGTGCATCCAGGCCTGCCCGGTGGACGCGATCATGGGCGCGGCCAAGCAGATGCACACCATCCTGCCGAGCCTGTGCACCGGCTGCGACCTGTGCGTGGCGCCCTGCCCGGTCGACTGCATCAGCATGATCCCGGTGACCGAGACCACCGGCTGGGCCGCCTGGTCGCAGGAAGCCGCCGATGCGGCGCGCGCGCGGCACGACTTCCGCAGCCTGCGCCTGCAGCGCGAACGCGAGGAAAACGATGCGCGCCTGGCAGCCAAGGCCCTGGAAAAGATGAAGGCAGTGACGGCGGAAGAAACGAACACGCCGGAAGAACTGGCCGAGAAGGAGCGCAAGCGCGCCATCATCGCCGCCGCCATGGAACGGGCACGCCAGCGCGCCGCCGCATCGACTGAGACGCCATCGACCGACGCGCCGAAGAAAAACTGAGCAAAGAAAAACTGAGCGATGAATCCCGCCAAACGCCTCGAAATCTTTACCCGCTTCCGCGCCGCCAATCCGCATCCGACCACCGAACTCGAATACACGACGCCTTTCGAACTGCTGATCGCGGTGCTGCTGTCGGCACAGTCGACCGACGTCGGCGTGAACAAGGCCACGCGCCGCCTGTATCCGGTGGCGAACACGCCGCAGCAGATCCTCGATCTCGGCATCGACGAACTGAAAAGCTACATCGCGACGATCGGCTTGTACAACACCAAGGCAAAGAACGTGATGGCGACCTGCCAGATCCTGGTCGAGCAGCACGGCGGCAAGGTGCCGCGCGAGCGCGAGGCGCTGGAAGCCTTGCCCGGCGTCGGCCGCAAGACGGCGAACGTGGTGCTGAACACGGCTTTCGGCGAGCCGACCATGGCGGTCGACACCCACATCTTCCGCGTCTCGAACCGCACGAAAATCGCACCGGGCAAGAACGTCGACGAAGTCGAGATGAAGCTGCTGAAGTTCGTGCCCAAGGATTTCTTGCAGGACGCCCACCACTGGCTGATCCTGCACGGACGCTACACCTGCGTGGCACGCCGCCCGAAGTGCTGGAACTGCATCATCAACGATTTGTGCGAGTTCCGCGACAAGACGCCGACGCCGGACGGCATCATCGCGCCTGAAGCTACAGGATCGATTTCGCTCCCGGCAGCCTGAGGGCCAGGCGCGCCGCCAGGAAGCTGGCAGCGACGCCGATTGCGCCCGAGAGCACGAACTTCAGCATGTTGGGCATCGGCAGCGTTGCGGTTGCCAGGCCGATCGCGGTGAGCACCGGCGGATGCAGGATGTAGGCGGCGTAGGCTTGGGCGGCCCACGGTTGCCAGCGCGGCGACGCATGTTCCTCGCGGCGAAGGCGCGCCAGCATGGCCAGGATGATGCCCCAGGCAACAAAAGGCTCCCAGAAGGCATAGGCTAGCGCCGGCAAGGTCCAGCCGCCCTCGGTGTCGAAAGGCTTGCCTTGCACCAGGCTGAGGACGATGCCATAGACGAACAGCAACGGCGCCACGATCCACGCCATCAGACGCCAGCGATTCGCCTGTTCGGGGCCGACCCGCTCCAGCCAGCGGCTGCCGGCCATCGCGCAGCCGCCTGCGAACAGCACGGTGTAGGAAGCAAAATACCCGATCTGTAATCCCCAGATGTCCTGCCCTACCGGCATGACCAGGCGCAGCAAGAAGGCGCCGGCGCCGGTGACCAGTGCGGCCAGCAGCAGGGTGCGGTGGCTGGGCGACCAGTTACCGAGTCCCGTGCTACCGCTTAGCTGGCGCCACAGCAGATAGGCCGCGCTGAAGATCAGCAACGCCAGGGCAAACCAGAGCGGGCCGATGTTGAAGTACAGGCGGGCAGTCAGTGCCGCCCAGGTGGCGAAGAAGGGCTCGCCTTCGCGGGTGGCCGCCAGCGCGACCGTCAGCGGGCCGAGCACGAAGCCGTAGACCAGCAGCGGAATCCCCAGGCGCAGCAGGCGGTCGCGCGCGAACCGCGCCGTGCCCTTGCGCTCGTAGGACATGGCGCTGAAGTAGCCGGACAGCAGGAAGAAGAAGCCCATGAAGAAGGCCTGGTTGACGGAGACGAAGATGGTGAGGGGCAGCCGCTCGGCGACGTGGGTGGTCGGATAGATGAGATACCAGCCGCCGCTGGCGCCGAACATGATGGCGGCGTGGTGCAGGATGACCAGTGCGGTGAGGGTGACGCGGATACGGTCGAGGAATTCGGTGCGGTGCAACTTTGTATTCCT
>DAMABW010000172.1:0-9028 GCA_031999925.1 Massilia sp.
CTTCGCCATGAAAAAACCCCAAAAGTTGGTGTCCAACTTTTGGGGTTCAGTTCAGCGCTTGCCGTTTTCGTTTCCTGCCGCGGCTCAGGGCTTCATCAACTGCGCCACCGATTTGCGTACCGAGCGTGCCGCCGGGCGCGGTCCATAGCCCAGCCTGCCCATGTAGACCGGGAACCCGGCGCCTTTGAAAATCAGCGTTTCGGTCTGGCGCTGCAGGTCGCGCGCCGCGTTTTCCAGGCGCGCGTCCGCGGTGAAGCGGGTCTGTTCGCGCGCATACTTGGAAAAGATCAGTGGCGTCATCTCCGGCTGCATGTACAGGCCAAGCGTGGTCATGGTCAGCCAGAAGCGCTGCAGGGCGCGGCCGGCGGCCACGTAGTCGTCGATCGAGGCCGGTTTGCTGTTTGCGCGCAGCACGAAGTGGCCAGCGCAGGCCATGCCCGGCGCCAGGTCCATCTGCAGGCGCGGCGCCCAGGTGCCCATCAAGGTGTTCACCGACTTCATGCGGCGCCAGCTGACCATCGCCCACTTCATCAGGTGCAGGGTCATGGCATCGACGCCGAGGGCGTTCGCCGGCACCTTGTCCGGGCTCTCGACGCGGTTTTCCCAGTCGATGATGCTGCGGTGGGTCTCGAAGGCTTCCGGCATCGTCAGGCGCAGGCGCGCGTTGTTGTACATCAGCTTGGCCGCTTTCCACTTCTGGTCGCGGCTTTCCAGCCAGCCCAGCGTGTAGTGGGGGGCCACCACGGCTTCCAACTGGCGCTTGTGCTCGTCGGTGAGGGGCGTGGTCTTCATCGGGCGGCGCTGCACGGTGCGCTGGGTGATTGCTTCGATCAGCGGGCTGGGCGCGATCGTCGCATCGGTAACGAAACGCACGTCGAACACCGGGTGGGTTTCACGGCCGGCCGGACGGCGTGCGATGTCGGCGCGCAGGCCATGGGCGCTGGCGGCGATGGCGATCGTTTCCAGCAGGGTGCCGAAGGCGATCTGGCTCGGGTGGCCGTCGAGGTCGTAGACGCAGTGGTCGCGCGTGTCGTAGGCGTGCACTTCCAGGTGGTCGGGCGCCGCGATCCTGAACTGCCAGGTCTGCATGTTGTCGCCGCTGGGCGCCCAGCGCGCCAGCTCGAGGATCCGTTCGATCGTCGTCGTTTGCATCGTCATCGCGTCACTCCGGCTGCGGCCAGGTCCTTGGCCAGCTGCTTCTTGCCCACCGCGATCATCAGGCGGTGCAGGGGATTCTTGTTGCCGCCCGGGCGCCAGGTGCGCACCAGCTTGTTGCGGTAGGCGTCGAACTGCACGCCCCAGGGCGCGGCCAGCACCTTGCCGCGTCCAAGCAGGATCTTCAGTGCTTCGGTGCCCATCACGCCGGCGCACAACTGGCAGGCCATGATGGTCGAGGGGCCGCGCCGCTCGACGAAGTTCACCGCTTCCGGCACCACCAGGTAGGGGCGGTGCAGGCCGGCCGGCGCCAGGCCGACCACGAAGTGCACGGCCTTGTCGGTTTCCGGCAAATCGCCCCACTGGAAGTATTCCTCGAACGTCATCTGGCCCGGCAGGAAGTTCAGCAGGGCCGCGCCCATGCCCAGCGGCGCCACGGTGCTGGCCGGGATGCCGAGCCGGGTGCACAGGGCGAAGGTCTGCTGGCGGATCTCGAAAGCGAAGAAGTCGAGCGCGTCGACATACATGTCGACGCCCTGCAAGAAGGCTTCCAGGTTACCGGCGTTGATGCCTTCGCCAAAGACCGTGACTTCGCAGTCCGGGTTCACGTCGAGCAGCATGCGGCGGATCACGTCGGCTTTCGGCTGGCCCAGGGTCGAGACCATGGCGCCGACTTGCCGGTTGAAGTTCGGCACGTCGAAACTGTCGAAGTCGGCGATGTGGAACTTGGTGACGCCCAGGCGCGCCAGCGTCATCGCATGCACCCCGCCGACGCCGCCGCCGCCCGCGATGGCCACCCGCTTCTGCCGCAATCTTGCCTGCTCCTCCTTCGTCACCCAGCCAATATTTCGGGAAAAAGCCTGCTCGTAGGGGAAAGGAGTCGTCATGTGCGGAGGAAGAGAAAACTTCGGAGTAACGTCGGAAAATACGTCGAAACAACGGCGAGGCGGCGGAATTGGGCGCGCCATGGCGCCCGATGGCGGAGTTTAAGCGACCTGCTGTTCGTCGATACGGCGCAAGCGGTTGATAATGCCCTGTTCTTCGCGCGGCGAAAAGAAATACGGATAGAAGGAACGCTCGTTGGTGGTGGTGGACCAGGTGCCGCCGAGGGTCTTGATCTGCTCCGTCACATATTCGAGGCTGATACGCAGCAGGTAAGCCGGCGCATTCACGCGCGGATTCGTCTTGACATCGCCGACACGCTCGAATCCGAGCATATGCTCGTAAAAACGGCGATGGCGCGGATTGACTTCGATAACGATATCCGTGCAATCGTGGATATCGCGCGCATAAATCACGGCCAGGTGAAACAGGTTGGCCAGCGAGGTTTTCGAGCGCACCGTCGGGTCGAAAGCCAGCTTGGTGAATTCGCACAGCTTGGCGCCATTCGCACGGTAAGCGTCGAGTTCTTCCTTGAAAATCTGGTCGGCCATCAGGCCGATCGGCGAATCGATCCCCAGCGTCAGCGTCCCCACGACGTCGCCCTTGTCGGTGGCGGTGAGGGTGATGCGGTTGGGGTCGTCCGAGAACTGGTGCGTCCCTGCGTAGCCGCGCCAGGCATACATCTTGTTGACCAGCATGCTGGCCGAATTGCGTCCTTTCGCCGTATCGGTAAGCCGGATTCCATATGAATCTTGGTTCACGATAACATCCTCTAATTCTGAGCTCGCTATATTATCGCGATCCTCCAAAACATGAGCGTTCGATAGAATTTCGACGGACACCTCTCCGTTGTCTTTCACATCTTCGTTATTCGTCATCGCCGGACACCTCGTTTTGCGGCGCCGCCGGCATGCGGCGGCGCCCCGTTTCGGCGTACGCGCCAGGATGTTCCGCCTTCTGGAACATTCTGGCGCGACGCACCCCTATTCATCCATTTATCGAACTTTTTTGTGTGGCTTTTTTAGTATGTTCAGATAGTAGAACGTTATAGCGTTTTCAGCAATGCGCGCGCGTCTTCGAGCTGCGGGAAGGGACGATTCAGGGCCAGCAGGGTTTCCAGTTCCTTGCGCGCGCCTTTCTTGTCGCCCGATTTATGCAGGCCGACCGCCAGGTGATAGCGCAATTCCGGTGCCCCCGGTGCGCCGGCCACCGCTTTTTGCAGCAGCGGCAAGCCACGCTCGACGTTCCCCTGTTCTACCAGCATCCAGCCCAGCGTGTCCTGGACAGCAGCGTTGTTCGATGCCGCCTTGTAGGCCTGCTCGGCCGTGGCCAGGGCGCGCGGGTCCTTGTCCTGCTGGTAGGCCCAGGCCAGGTTGTTCAGGGCCGGGCCGTTGTTGGCGTCGCGCTTGACCAGGCCTTCGAGGATCGCGATCGCCGGCTTGAACTGCTTCTCGGCCATGTGCGACTCGGCCAGGTACATCTGCACCGAGGCGTCGTTCGGATTCTGCTTGGCCCAGGCCGCGATGCGCGCCTGCGCTTCCTTGGCCTTGCCGGCCTTGCGCAGGGTTTCGACGCTGCGCAGCATGACCGCGCTCGACTTGGTGATCGCCTGCGCCTTGTCGTAGGCGGCCACGGCCAGGTCCGGCTTCTTCAGCGCCTGCTGCAGGTCGCCTTCGAGCAGGAAGCCGATCGGCGACTTCGGGTTCTGCTGCTGCAGGTCGCGCGTCATCGCCAGCGCTTCGTCCTGGCGGCCGCGGCGCATGGCCAGCTCCACCTGGGCCACGCGGGCCTGCAGCAGGTCCGGCTGCAGGGCCACGGCGCGTTTCAGCGCTTCGGCGGCGGCGCCGTCGTTCTTCAGGCGCGACTGGGCGGCAGCCAGGCGCATCTGCGCCATGGCCGACTTCGGCAGCATGCCGACCAGCTTGCTGTAGCTGTCGAGCGCGCCCTGGCCGTCGTCGTTGGCCAGCTGGGCCTGGCCGAGCAGGTCGAGCATGTCGGCGCTGGTCGGGTTCGAGGCCTGGAACTTGCGTGCCAGGGTCAGCGCCTTTTTCTCTTGCTTGGTGCCGAGGTAGTGGGCGCCCAGCTTCAGCACGGCCGGGATCGCATCCGGGTTTTCGGCCTGCGCCTTTTCCAGCCAGGTGGTGGCTTCGTCGGGCTTTTGCTGCAGCATGGCCAGGTCGGCCAGGGCGGCCATGGCGCCGAAGTTCTTCTTGTCCTTTTCCAGGATGGTTTCGAAGCGCTTGCGGGCGGCATCCGGCTTGTTCTCGCGCAGGTCGAGCTGGGCCAGGTTGGCGGCGGCCGGGAAGAAGGTCGGCTGCAGTTGCAGCGCCTTTTCGAAGGCGGCGCGCGCGGCCGGCACGTCGCCCTTGGCCAGGTGCACGGCGGCCTTCAGGTTCTGGGTCTGCGGATTGTCGGGCTGGGCCTGTTGCAGCTTCTCGGCGGCGGCCAGGGCCTTGTCGTAGTGTTTCAGGTTGAGTTCAGCCTGGACCAGCGCGGTCAGGGCGCGCGGCGACTTCGGATCGAGTTCGGCGGCGCGCTGCAGTTCATTGATGGCCTGGACACTGTCACCCTGGTTCATGCGCGACAAACCGAGCGAGGTGTGGACCACGGCGGCGTCGGGCGCCAGCTTGGCGGCCTTTTCGAACAGCGCGGTGGCCTTGCCGAAATCGCGTGCCTGCATGTAGGACTCGCCGGCCAGGGCCAGCAATTGCGGGTCGTTGGTGTTGTCGATGGCCGGCGCCAGCGCGGCGACGGCGTCGCCCGGCTGCGACCCTTTCAGCAGGGCCTGGGCCAGGAGTTTGCGCGCGTACAGGTTGTTCGGATCGGCCGCCAGGTACTTGCGCAGGTGGCTTTCGGCCTGGCCGTTCGCGCCCAGGTTGAGCTCGACGGCGCCGGCCAGCAGGATGCTCGGCAGGTGTTCCGGCGCGCTCTTCAGGATTTTCTGCAGCGATTCGCGTGCGGCAGGGTATTTGCCTTCGGTGTAGTCGACCAGGGCCTGGGCATGGGTCACGGCCAGGCTGTTCGGCGAAGCCTTGCGACCGGCTTCGATCTCGGCGCGCGCTTCGGCATACTTGCCCTGCTCGATGCGGATATAGGCTTTTTCGACGTTCGCGTTGCGGTCGTTCGGACGCAGGGCCAGTACCTTGTCGAAAGCCTTGATGGCTTCCTCGCCCTTGCCGGTAGCGCGCAGCATGCCGCCGCGGAACATCCAGACGTCGGCGTTGTTGGCGTCCTTGGTGATCGCTTCGGTGGCGTAGCGCTCGGCCGCTTCGGCATCGCGGTTGACCAGGGCATGGCGCGCCAGGCCGGTCAGGGCCGCGCCGTTGCTGGCCTGCAGGGCGACTGCCGCTTCATACGATTTCTTCGCTTCGTCCTGCTGGTTCTGGGCCAGCAGCGCGTCGCCACGCAGGGCCAGCAGAGGCGCCGACTTGGCCACCAGTTCCGGTTTCAGTTCGTCCAGCGTTTCCTTGAACTTGCCCTGGAATTGCAGCGCACGCGCCAGTTCCGGCAGCACGCGCTCGGGCGCGGCGCCCAGGCTGGCAGCCTTGCGCAATTCCTTCTCGGCCGACACCGCATCGCCGGTCTCGACATACAGGGTGCCCAACTGCAGGCGTGCTTCGACATCTTCCGGGCTCTTCGCCACGGCATTCTTCAGCTGGATCAGGGCGGCCTTGGTATCGCCTTTTTGCTGGTACTGCTTGGCTTCGGCCAGCAGGGTCGCGGTGGATTCGTCGCGGCTGCAGCCACCCAGGGCGCCCAGCAGGAGGGCGCTCGTCAGGGCGGCGGCGGTCAGGGTGATCTTGGAGACTTTACGGGACATGGGTTCCTCAGGGGTTGTGCAGGTGCCGTCCGAAGGGCGGGCGACGAGTTTCCTCACTAACAATAATACCTCAAGGAATGGACTGTATCTCGCACAACTCCCGGACAATTTCATTGCTGTTGCATGCACGCGATTTCTCTCGAGAACGCTTTTCCTAAGAGAAGGTTGATGTGTGGAAAAAGTATGTTTCCAGGGCTAGAAAATACTAGTCGGATTCGCCTTTGCGCAGGCGGCTGAGCAAGGCCTCGACATTGTCGCCGACGGGCAAACCGTGGCGCCGCAGCAGCTGTATATGCAGGACCATGTTTTCCAACACCAGCTTGGCCGACACTGCCAGCAAGGTCATCAGGCGGTCCTCGGTACTGAAGTTTTCCATCGAGGCGGCCATCTCGCACAGGTGGCCGGCCACCAGTTCGCGCAAGTCCTCTTCGGCAAACGGCAGGTCGGCAAAGTCGATCGGGTCTTCCTGCTCGACTTCGCGCATCAGCGCGGCGAGTTGCTCGGGTTTGATCGGCATGCCGGTCTCCATCGATTAGCGGTAGAGCCATTCTAGGACATCCACTAGAATGGCCTGATGATGCCAAACGGAAACATGTTGGAAGTGGGAGTCATCGGCGCCGGAACCGCGGGGCTGGCCACGGCCATTGCCCTGGCGCGTGCCGGGCATGCGGTGACGGTGTTCGAGAAGCACCGCGCGCTGGCGCCGCTCGGCGCGGGCATCCTGATCCAGCCGCAGGGCATCGCCGCCCTCGATGCGCTAGGCGTGGGCGCCGCCTTCCATGCGGCCAGCGTGCCGGTCACGCGGCTGATCGGGACCTGCGATCGCCGCTGGCGCATCGTCGATATCGATTACGGCCAGGGCGAGGCGCGTGGCGTCAGCCGCACGGCGCTGGCCCAGTTACTGCTCGATGCGGCGCTGGGCCTTGGCGTGCAGGTGCGCTATGCCAGTCCGGTCGAGCGGGTGGTGGTGCATGGCGCACAGGCGGCAATCGTCACGCCAGCTGCGGATCGGCGCTTCGACCTGGTGGTGATCGCCGACGGCGCGGCGTCCACATTGCCGGCCCAGGTCGGGCTGGCGGTGGCCTCGACGGTCTACAAGTGGGGCGCGTTGTGGGCCATGTTCGACGTGGCCGACTGGGCGGGCCAGGCCCTGCTCGAGCAGCGCTACGGCGGTACGCGCCAGATGTTCGGGCTGATGCCGACCGCGCGCATTGGCAACAAGTTGCGCCTGTCGATGTTCTGGAGCCTGCCGTGCGCCGACTATGCCGCCTGGCAGGCGCGGCCCATCGGGGACTGGAAGGACGAGTTGCTGGCCCTGTGGCCGGAATCGCATCCGGTAGTCGAACAGATCGTGGGCCACGACCAGTTTGCACTGGCCACCTATCGCCATGCGCGTGCCAAGCGCCTGGCCAGCGGGCCGGTGTGCGTGGTCGGCGATGCGGCGCATGCCATGAGTCCGCAGCTGGGACTGGGTAGTACGCTGGCGGTGCAGGATGCGCTGGCGCTGGCCAACGCGGTCGGCGCGAAAGGCGCGATCGACGGCGGCGCGCTGTATTCGGACGAGCGCCTGTGCGCGGTGCGTAACTACCAGCTGTTCAGCAAGGCGCTGACACCCTGCTTCCAGGCCGAGCGCAACGGCCTGTGGCGCGATGTGCTGTTCGGGCTGGGCCTGAAGCTGCCCGGCATCCCGCAACTGATGGTGCGCAGCATTGCCGCGCCGCCAAGGGCGAAAAAAATCCCCGCGCCGGCCGTGAAAGCCCTGCGCGGGGATTGAGCGGCGGGCCGCCGGATTTACATGTTGCGGCGGTACTGCCCGCCCACCTCGAACAGCGCGGTGGTGATCTGGCCCAGCGAGCAGACGCGCACGGCGTCCATCAGCTTCTCGAACACGTTCTGGTTGTCGATCGCGGCCTGCTGCAGGGCGGCCAGGGCAGCCGGCGCCGCGTTCGCGTTACGGGCGTGGAAGGCGTCCAGGCGCGTGAGCTGCGACTGCTTCTCGTCGTCGGTGGAACGGGCCAGTTCGATCGTCGCCGGGGCTTCCGCGCCCTTCGGATTGCGGAAGGTGTTCACGCCGATGATCGGCAGCGAGCCGTCGTGCTTCTTGTGCTCGTACAGCATCGACTCTTCCTGGATCTTGCCGCGCTGGTAGCCGGTTTCCATCGCGCCTAGCACGCCGCCGCGTTCGGCGATGCGCTCAAATTCCTGCAGCACGGCTTCCTCGACCAGGTCGGTCAGTTCGTCCATGATGAAGGAACCCTGGTTCGGATTCTCGTTCTTCGCCAGGCCCCATTCGCGATTGATGATCAGCTGGATCGCCAGTGCACGGCGCACCGATTCGTCGGTCGGCGTGGTGATCGCTTCGTCGTAGGCGTTGGTGTGCAGCGAGTTGCAGTTGTCGTAGATCGCGATCAGCGCCTGCAAGGTCGTGCGGATGTCGTTGAAGTCGATCTCCTGCGCGTGCAGCGAGCGGCCCGAGGTCTGGATGTGGTACTTCAGCTTTTGCGAGCGGTCGTTGGCGCCGTACTTGTCGCGCATCGATACGGCCCAGATGCGGCGCGCCACGCGGCCCAGCACCGTGTATTCCGGGTCCATGCCGTTCGAGAAGAAGAACGACAGGTTCGGCGCGAAGTCGTCGATGTGCATGCCGCGCGCCAGATAGGCTTCGACGAAGGTGAAGCCGTTCGACAGCGTGAACGCCAGCTGCGAGATCGGGTTCGCGCCGGCTTCGGCGATGTGGTAGCCCGAGATCGACACCGAGTAGAAGTTGCGCACCTGGTGGTGGACAAAGTATTCCTGGATGTCGCCCATGACCTTCAGCGAGAACTCGGTGGAGAAGATGCAGGTGTTCTGGCCCTGGTCTTCCTTCAGGATGTCGGCCTGCACCGTGCCGCGCACGTTGGCCAGCACCCATTCCTTGATCTTCGCGGCTTCGTCGCTGGTAGGCTGGCGGCCGTTGTCAAGCACGAACTTGTCGATCTGCTGGTCGATGGCGGTGTTCATGAACATCGCCAGGATGGTCGGGGCCGGGCCGTTGATGGTCATCGACACCGAGGTCGATGGGCTGCACAGATCGAAGCCGTCGTACAGCACCTTCATGTCGTCCAGGGTAGCGATCGAGACGCCCGAGTTGCCGACTTTACCGTAGATGTCGGGGCGCAGCGCCGGGTCGGC
>DAMABW010000173.1:0-9010 GCA_031999925.1 Massilia sp.
GCCAGCCTGTGGAGGCAATATCACAATCATGAAGACTTGCGTCCATATCAACCTCCGGTCGATTGGAGCGGGTGAAGGGGATCGAACCCTCGTCGTAGGCTTGGGAAGCCTCTGCTCTACCATTGAGCTACACCCGCACAATCCCAAAGGGATAGACGCACTTTTCCCCCAAGGGGGCGTGCGTCCCCGATGGGTGCGATGAACAGACCTGTCTTGCGACAGATCACCAGATGGAAGTCTGCACGCTTTCGCGTTGGGGCAATCGTTTCATCCCCTATCTCTCCCATTACAGAAGAGCATTCGCTTTTTCCATCTTCCTTTACCTGCTACAGCATCAGGCAACCTTACGGTTACCCTTGTCCGCCATACCAGCCGGACGCTACATCAGGCTTACCTCGTTCCGTACAAACAACGAGATTGGGAAGGTCCTGCCTTTTCGCCGGTGATACCAATGTCAGCGTGTTTGCACCAAGCAAGCAAACAACCGATCACGTCGAGTCTAATGCCGTTGCGTTCGGCTCGTCCAGCTTGACGGCGTTTAATAGCAGTTCACTTTACGTTGACCATCCAACCCAGCCTAGCGCCTCGCCCGGTCGCAACTGCCGGACTCACGATGAAATCCTCGCGGATTCCGCCATACCCCGAAGGGTGGCTACATTGTCAGAGCGCTCAGCACCCCACCGTTGCCAGTGACGCACCGCTCCTAGGCTACAAGGGGCTGAACCCTCGGTCTTGCAGGCCACTGATACACCTCAAGACAATTGCTTGTACAGCCTTCGTCGCTATAAGACTACTCATAATCCACCCCAACTACCGAGTGGTGCACTGGGTTTTCACACACTTTGAATCGTGGTGTGAAGGCCTTGGCTTACCTTCGCGACTCGAGTCGCACGCTTGGGAAGCTGCCGTTCTACCATTGAACTACACCCGCGTTGCCAGCATTCTACGCGCGTTTGCCGCGCGTTGACAACTTTGCAGCCTGTTCTCGTCAGAACGTCATGTTCTCGGCGATCACCTGACGATAACCCTTCTTGTAGGCCACCTGCAGGATGTCGATGTCGTAGCGCCAGTTGGCCTCGACGATCACCGGGCCATTGTCCGTGATCGCCACATCCCAGCCGACCGTATACAGGCTGTCGATCGATTGATGGGCCTTGCTCACCAGCTCCACCACGTCCTGCCAGTAAGGCAGCTTGATGCCGACGATGGTCTTGCCGGTACGCGGATGGGCCAGCACGTCGGTCATCTTCGGCCAGGTACGCGATACCGAGGCGCGCACACCGATCAGTTCGCCGGTCTCGGAATCGATGGCGCCGACCAGATTGCCGCTCGAGCCGTGGGTGAAATTGTCGGTCTCGCCGTCGCCGACGATGATGCGCAGGCAGGAGCCGATCACCTTGATCTCGCTCCCCTTGCGCACCGTCACGATACGCACCGTCGACAGGCCCTTGGCTTGCGTGATGTTGCGGATCGTCTGGTGATTCACCATCTTCGGCTGCACGATCAGGGCGCGCGTGAACTGCAACGCCGCCTGGCAATGGCGGAAGAAATCGTCGAAGGAACCGCTGCGGCCGGACCAGTGCAGGGTCGAGCCTTCGACGCGCAGCGAGAAGGTGCCATTCCCGTGCGAACCGCCGCTTGGCTTGAAGAAATAGTCGCCCGGCACCAGCACACGTGCCAGTTCTTCGGCGGAGTTCAGGTGCGGAATGAGGCCACCGGTCGCCGGCTGGTTTGTCACCAGCGCCAGGATCGGGATGGTGCGAATGCCATGCGCATGGCAGTGCTCGAAGAAACGCGACTTGTCGTCGGCGATCAGGCGCGCTTCCTTCGAGGTGATGGCCGCGTATTTTTTCTTCAGCGGTTCATTGATCAGGTAATCGGACCAGGCGTGCTTCGGCGTACTGGCCAGGCGGTACAGGGAAAAGTCCTTGGCGCCGATGCCCAGGGCCGAGCGGGCATAGATCGGCCCCCAGATCAGGTGGACATCGGACATCTTGCGGATCGACGACAGCGCGTACAGTTCGGCGCGGGCGTAATTCGAGACCAGTTCGGCAACACGTGACAGGTTCATGCTTTCCCTCTTTCGATAAGCGGGCCAGCAATGAAATGTCTCTGCAACTTCCGTCACAACGCATGCGGCCTCGGCCGCGATATTAACGCGAAGACAATATTTGTCTCGCACGATAGGAGTGCGGGCATGCACCAGCAAGTATCAGTCCCGTCTCAGCCCTGTACACATTCAGCCTGCAGCGTGCACCACGGGCAAGCAGGCTCAGTTCGGCTTCTCGACCGTATAGCCTTTCGCCTTCAGTTTCGCCAGCGCACCTTGTGGCGACAAGACTTCCCGCATCCCCAGCACGGCAAAGGTGCTGGTGTTGTTTTCAAGAGCCTTTTCGGCGGCGGCCATCCATTTCGCCATGGCGCGCTGCTTCATGGTCAGCATTTCCGGCTGCAGCTTGACGATGGCGCTGCTGAGGAAGGCATTGTTGCAGGCGGTTTCACGCTCGTCGAAATTGAGTTTTTCGATGGCGTCGAGTTCGCCGACGGCCCAGGCATTCGCGCGTACGCGCACGGCCTCGATATCGGTTTGCAGGCTGTTCATGGTGGCGGCCAGGCAGGGGACGTCTTCCATCACGGTCTTCTTGAATTCGCGCGCCGTCTTGACCGGCTCCTTGATTTTTTCCTGGACCGCGGTTCCGGTGTATTTGATGTTGTGCTTCTTGGCCAGCTTGCCGAGTACCTCGCGCGGATCGGTTCCCCGTGCCAAGCCCGCCTCGGCCATTGCACGGCGATACAGTTCCTGCGCCACGAAGACGGGACGCTCGCGCTCGATATCGTCGTCGTTGCCGAAATATTGCTGCTTCAAGGGGACCCAACGCGCGTACAGCTCGGCTGGCAGCAATTCCTTGAGTGTGACGCCGTCCGGATTATTCTTGATGCCGATCAGGAAGGGCAAGGCAGTGACGCCGCCCCACCCCACGCCGACGCTCGTTCCAGGCGCGCCCAGGTATTCCTGCGACTGCGCGATCTTGCGTTCGGCATCCTTCGAGCGCCATTCGATACTCTTGGGCAGTGCGTCATAGGCCCCGAACACCCACATCACGTGGTCGCCCTTCGACACCTTCCACAGGCCAGGACCGGGACGCTGGCCCGATACCAGGATGGTTTGCGGCACCGGTTCGCCCGCTTCGCTTGCCGGCGCCGCATCGCTTGCAGGCGCTGGCGGCTCGGCTGCGGGCGTGGTCTGGGCCAGCGCCGGCAGGGTCAGGAAACACAGGGTCAGAGCAGGCAAAACGCGTTTGAACATGACATCCCTCGTTAGTTGGCTAAAAGCATTGTCATGCGATCAAGGGATATAAGCAAGAAACAAGATGTTACAAGAAGCATATGCATAGTTGATATCTCTATCGATGTCGGCTTGTCCATGAAACCTGCCGCACTCTTCCGTGAGCACGCGTTTTGCGACATTTCGGTACAAATATTTCCCAAAGCCATCAAGATACGGCGAGCGCATCCGTTACCCATGAAGACAGCGCGCTCGACGCGCACCGAACACTCTACGGACCTGACATGAAATTCGTCGTTGCTCTCGCCCTCGCCGCTTCCACGCTGCTGACCGCATGCGGCACGGTGCGCATGCCCGCCCGGGCGCCACAGTCGGCGCCTTACGCCGCGCCCGCCATCGTCACCCTCACCGCCACCGGCTACGGCGCGGTCAACACCGCCCTCTGCCAGGGCGAATGCGACCGCATCTCGCCGGCCCAGCGCAAGCTGCTGGCCATGCGCGCCGCCCGCCTGGATGCTTACCGCGCCATGGCCGAGCAGGTCTACGGCGTGCGCGTCGAAGGCGGCAGCACGGTTGGCTCGCTGGCCCTGAAGGACGACAGTTTCAAGGTGTATATTGACGCTTTCATCCGTGGTGCACGCGTGACGAATGTCGCCCAGCGTGACGACGGCAGCTATGAAACCACCGTGGAGATGGATTTCGACACCAATGCACCGCAGATGCAGGTCCCAACCGAAGCGCAAGCTTCCGCCAAGCCCGCCGTGGTTAAGAACGCCCGCACCCTGGTGGGCAACGCCGGTCCCGGCGCTGCCTACGGTGCGTCGTTCTACCATGCGCAGCAATAAGGCCAGCCGCCTGCTCGGCGGCGCCGCGCAGGCGCTGCTCCTTGCGCTGCTGTTTGCATCCAACCCGGCAGTCCATGCCGCACCGGCCGAGGCCGAAGGCGTGGCCCTGATCGACGAAGGTGGCGCCGCTCGTGCGCGCCAGTTGGCGATCCGCGATGCACTCGACCAGCTCGGCCTGCGCAGCGCGGCCCGGGTCGACGTTGCTGCTGGCGGCGGCACCAAGCCGCGCGGCAAGGCCCTGGAAAGCAGCCGCGTCCAGCCAGGCGCCGAATTCGACAACTACACAATCGTGCGCGAATGGCAGACCGGCCAGTTGCTGCACGTGCGCGTGGCCGTCAAGGAAGAAGAAGCGCGCCCGCGCGGCAACGTGAACCTTGCCTACCGCAAGAAGATCGTCGTCACGCCCTTCCACGTGCGCCGCTCGCCCCAGCTCGACGACATCGACAACATCGCCACCCGCCTGCCCCAGGAACTGCTGCGCCGCATGAGCGAGACCGGCAAGTTCCTCGGCAAGGACAGCCCTTACGTGATCGCGCCCGGAACGACCGGGCCGGCAGCCGACACCGCCGCGGTGCGCCGCATCGCCGCCATGTACGAGAGCCAGTTCGTGATCTCGGGCGAGATCATCGACGCCAGCAACTTCGGCAAGCCGGCCTATTACGGCCTGATCAAGAAGGATGCGCGCCGCATCGAGATCGCCTTCTACGTGCACGACGGCTTGAGCGGGGCGCTGGTGGCGCGCCGTACCGTGGTGGCCGAGGGCGTGGGCGAACGCCGCATCGGGCGCGACAAGCCGTTCGGCAGCGCCAGCTTCGCCGCCACGCCGTTCGGCGGCGCGATCCTGCGCGCGCTCGACGAGGGCATCGCGCAGATCGCCCAGGACATCGCGCCGCTGCCCTTCATGGCCAAGGTGGTGCAGGTGCAGGGCGAGCGGATCTTCATCGATGCCGGCAGTACCTCGTCGGTGACGCCGGGCGACCAGTTGGTGCTGTACCGGAGCGACGCGCGTCAGCAGGTGTATGGCAGCGATCCGCTGGTGCCGCTGGGGACGGTGGAAGCGCCGCTCGGTACGGTGAGTATCGTGCAGGTGCAGCCGGGGTTTGCAATCGGGAAGATCGAGCCGGCGTCGGCGGCGAAACAGGTCAGTGCGGGGGATCTGGTGCGCTTCGATGTAGCGGTGGGGCCGTAGGGTGGGTACTCGTACCCACCGATGCTGCGCCGGATAATCATGCGGTGGGTTCGAGAACCCACCCTACGAGCTGACGATTTCTTCACACGCTCTACGCCAACGGCTCTTCCGGCGGCCGCTCCAATAATTCCTGCGCCAGCTTCAAGCCATCGACCATCACCTTGAACGCCTGCTGCTTCGTATTCTCGTCTGGCACGCGCAGGATGTACGAAGGGTGATAAACGGTGACCACCCACCTGCCGTCGTGCCGGATCGGCTTGCCCAGGGTGTCCTTCAGCGTCACATTCCCCGTGCCCAGCACCGACTTCAAGGCCGTGCTGCCGAGCGCCACAATCACCTTCGGCTTCACCGCCACCAGTTCCTTCTCAAGCCAGTAATGGCAAGCCTCGACCTCGCGCTGTGCCGGCGTCTTGTGCAGGCGGCGCTTGCCGCGCGGTTCCCATTTGAAGTGCTTCACGGCGTTGGTCAGGTACAGCTCCCGCCGCGCGACACCGGCGGCATCGAACACTTTATCGAGCAGCTTGCCGGCCGGCCCGACAAAGGCGTGGCCGGCCAGGTCTTCCTGGTCGCCCGGCTGCTCGCCGACCAGCATGATCTGCGAACGCTTCGGCCCTTCGCCGGGCACGGCCTGCGTGGCGTATTGCCACAGCTCGCAGCGCCGGCATTCGTCGAGTTTCGAAGGTTGCTGGCGTTCGGGCTGGGCATCGGCCGGGGCGATGGGAATCGTGGCGCCGCTCTTGCGTCCCACCGCCTGGGCCTGTCCGGTGCGGCGCGCGCCCAGTGCGGCATTCGTGACCATTTGCGGCACGATCGCCCCTTCCGGCAGGTTCTTCCAGAAACGTGATGGGATGTGGCTCTGCATCACCTGGGTATTCAGGCGCGCCGGGTTGAAGATGCTGCGGTAATAGGTAAGCCAGAGCGCCTCGCCGACGTCGTCGAGATCGGCCGCGCTGCTCATCAGCGGCCCGGTGTTGTGCAGGGTCGTACCGTCCCACAGCACGCTGGCGTCGGGCGTGGCGATCATCCAGCTGACCTTGCCCATGCGGCTGACGAAGTGCTCGGCCACCTGGGGCAGCACGTCGTGGCGCGGCTCGAACCAGGCGACGAAACGCGGCGGCCCGGCGGCTTCGGGACGTTCGCGGAAACGGATGTAGGCATGCATGTCGTGCTCCTCGCGGTGCACCGCCTTCACCATCGAGTGCAGGCGCCCGCCGTCGGCGTCGGCGGCGGACTGCACGTCGTGCTCGCCCTGGGTCCAGCGCCAGATCACGCGGTACAGGAAAGCCCAGCGGTCCGGCATGCGGCAGCAGGCCGCGGTCTGCAGCATGTCCATCAGCGAGCGCGGCACGTGCGGCGCGGGTCGTGTCTGATCCAGACTGATGGAGTCATTATGCGCAGGCTCGGCCGGGGCCGGCGCACCCGAGAACAGGTCGGTTGCGCCGGGCTGGCTCCAGGTGACGCGTTCGGGCGCGACGGCATGGACCAGCAAATCGCGCGCCGCTTCGCGCCACTCGGCGAAGTTCGATACCAGCAGCGGCTGGCCGGCGGCAAGCGCTGCGGCCGCGCTCATGCCGCCTGCAATTCGGGCCAGAGGTTCATCTGCTGCGAAGCGTCGGCCAGGTGGCGCCGCAGCAGGTGGGAACTGGATTGTCCCTGGGCTGGCTTGTAGTCGGCCGTGATGACGAAGGGCGCCACCTTTTTCATGCTGCAGCGCAGGCGCGACAAATCTTCCCAGCGCACCCGGCGCAAACGGCGCAGTTCGACGATGCGCTTGGCATTGCGCAGGCCGATGCCGGGAATGCGCGCGATCATTTCGGCGTCGGCCCGGTTCAGGTCCATCGGGAAGTGCTCGCGGTTGGCCAGCGCCCAGGCCAGCTTGGGGTCGACGTCGAGCGCCAGGTTGCCCGATTGCGGGATGATTTCGCCGGCCGTGAAGCCATAGCCGCGCAGCAGGAAATCGGCCTGGTACAGGCGGTGTTCGCGCATCAGCGGCGGCGGCGCCAGCGGCACGCTCTTCGGGCTCTGCGGGATCGGGCTAAAGGCCGAGTAGTACACGCGCTTGAGTTTATAACTGCCGTACAGGGTCTCGGCGGTGTTCAGGATGGTGTGGTCGTCGCTGGCGTCGGCGCCGACGATCATCTGCGTGCTCTGGCCGGCCGGCGCAAAGGCGGGCGCCTTTGGTTCCTCGGCCTTTTCGTCGAGCTTGCGGCGGATCGAGCCCATCGCCAGCTTGATGGTGTGGACGTTCTTTTCCGGCGCCAGGCGCGTCACGCTGTCGTGTGTGGGCAACTCGATGTTCACCGACAAACGGTCGGCGTAGCGGCCGGCCTTGGCGATCAGAGCCGGGTCGGCGTCGGGAATCGTCTTCAGGTGGATGTAGCCGCGGAACTTGTGCACTTCGCGCAGCTGGCGCGCCACCTCGACCAGCTGCTCCATCGTGTAGTCGCTGGACTGGATGATGCCCGAGCTGAGGAACAGCCCGTCGATGTAGTTGCGCAGGTAAAAATCGTGGGTGAGCTTGACCACTTCCTCGACCGAGAAACGGGCGCGCGGCACGTTCGAGCTGCGCCGGTTGACGCAGTACTGGCAGTCGTAGATGCAGAAGTTGGTGAGCAGGATCTTCAGCAGCGAGACGCAGCGGCCGTCGGGCGTGTAGCTGTGGCAAATGCCCATGCCGGTGGTGGCGCCGATGCCATCGCCGCTGCTGTCGGATGCGCGCTTCGGGGCGCCACTGCTGGCGCAGGAGGCGTCGTACTTGGCGGCGTCGGCCAGGATTTCGAGCTTGTCGGTAAGTTCCATCGCGAAAGGTGGAGCTGTATGGATGTACAGTATATACCAGTCGCGTTGCGCGTGGCGCGCGGGTGAGGTTGGGGTACAACAGGGTGGGTGGAAAAGGTGCGGGAATGCTTTTGGAGGCATTGGCGGGATGCCAAGGTTGCGATGCAAATGGCGTTTCCACGGTGCGGAGTTCCGCGTGGGCACGTCATTAATGCCCCCGGCATCAATGACCCCACCTTACGGTCAGCAATGCAGTGCTAACTGCCTTGTGGCCGGGCTGGCAACCGTAGGGTGGGGTGTTTAAGGCCAGGGACCTCAAACACGAAGTGCCCACGCGGTTACGTGCCTATCCTTGCACCCGCGGCGGCGAGGCGGCGCCCGCCACCGCCACCGCGAGCCACCACCACATCAACGGATTGGCTTGCCATCCTGATCCAGCACGACAACCTCGCCCCAGCCCAGCGAACGAATCCCCGCCTCCACCTTGCGCAGGTCGCCGATCACCAGCCAGGTCATCTCTTCCGGCTTGACGAACTTGCCGGCCGCCTGGCCCAGCTGCTCGGGCGTGAGCGCCTTGACGCGGGTCGAATAGGTGCTCCAGTAGTCTTCCGGCAGCCCCAGGTTGACGGTCGCCAGCGCCGCGCCTTCGAGCGCGTTCAGGGTGCCGAAGCGGCCCGCCAGGCGCGAGGTCATGTTGCGCATGATGCTCTCGTACTCGGCGCCGACCAGCGGACGCGCGCCCGCCACGCCCTGCACTTCCTTGCGCACTTCGCGCATCGCCTCGATCGTCTTGTCGGTCTGCACCGGCGCGATGGTGACGAAGCTGCGCTGGCCGCGCACTTCCGCCAGGCGCGCGCGGGTGCCGTAGCTCCAGTGCTTGTCCAGGCGCAGATTGCGGTTCAGGCGCGAGGT
>DAMABW010000174.1:0-5827 GCA_031999925.1 Massilia sp.
TCGAAGGCGTGCCGCTGCTGGCCGCGGCCGTGCACCCTGACCGCTGGATGCTGTGGCTGGGCGTGCTGTTTGTGCTGTCGATCTATTTCTTCCCGGTTGGGATCGTGGGCAAGCTGCGGCTGCGCAGTTATTTCGCGAAGCGCTGACGCTTCCTTATGGCCGCGATCCGTTGCGATCGCGGCTTGTCCGCTTTTGTAGGGTGGACCGGGCCACGCAGGCACCTGTGTCCACGCTGTCTCACCTTTCGAACACCCCCACGTTCTACTATTACCGGCCTATGTGAACCGTGGTGGTTCGCTTGGGCACCATACCGCGTGGGCACAGGTGCCTGCGTGGCCCGGCCCACCCTACGAAACCCTGCTGCGCTTCCATCTCCCGCCAAACCGCTGAGTTACAGCGCACCTTGAATAAAGATCAAGGTTCGCTCTTGTTCAGCTCATATGATGAACTGAACCATGGCCTCGTGTCAGCCAGGCGCGAGTTCGACGCCATCCTTCTGGCTTCGCATGAAAGCTCATCCATGAAAACACTCAAGTCGTATGCAGCGGCCGGCGCGCTCGCGCTGGCGACGCTTGCGCCCGGGGCCGCCAGCGCCGCGGGCGTCGAGATCCTCAACGAAGGCTTCGACAACGTCGCCGGCCTGAACGGCTGGACCCTGGTGAACAACAGTTCGCCGGCCGGCAGCAGCTGGTTCCAGGGCAATGCCGACGTCTTCGGCGCGCAGTCCGGCGCAGCCGATTCGTATGCCGCCGCCAGCTTCCTCGGCGCCGCCAACGGCCAGGGCGTGGTCGACAACTGGCTGATCACGCCGGTCCTCACGCTCACCGGCCTGACCAACTTCTCGTTCTACACCGCGCACGAGGCCGTACCCGGCTTCTCCGACTTCCTGGAAGTGCGCTGGGCGCCGGGCAGCAACGGCGGCACTACCGCCTTCGGCACCCTGCTCGCCACCTTCGGTGGGGTCGGCTCGCCCTACCCTACCGACTGGACCGCGTGGAGCAGCAACCTCAACCTCCAGGGCGAAGGCCGTTTCGCGTTCCGCTACGTCGGATACGCCGATAGCCTGAACTATGTTGGTCTCGACACGGTCCGAGTAGTCACGGCGGTGCCGGAACCTTCGCTGTACGCAATGCTGGCCCTTGGCCTTGGCGCCCTGACTGTCATGCGCCGCAGGCAGGCCAACCGAGCAGCAAACTGAGCAGTCAAACGCGTTCCGGAGACCCACCATGTCATCCAAAAAACTGTTAGCGGCGCTGCCCCTGGCCGCCATCTGCTTCATGCCACACCACGCCTCAGCCCAAGACCAGCAAGGCATGGTCGTCGTCCGCGACGCCCAGACCGGCCAGCTGCGCGCGCCTACCGCGGCCGAGTCCCGCGCGCTGGCGCCAAAGACCACCAGCGCGATGACGGCGCCGGCGCGGCCGTCCATGGTCACCCATGCGAACGGTGCGCGCCAGGTGCGCCTGGGCGAGCGCGGCCTCGTGTATTCCGTGGTCACGCGCGACGGCGACGGCAAGCTCAGCGACCAGTGCGTCCGCGGCGAGGAGGCGGCCGAGCACGCCGTCCACGGCCAGCACCAGCACAGCCAGGAAGCGCATACCGGGCAAGCCGGAGAGGCACACGATGACAAGGAGGGTCGCCATGAAGTCCGTTAAATCCGCGCTGCGCCCGGCCGGCGCGCTGGCCGCCCTGGCCATCGCCCTTGCCGCATCCGGCGCTGCCGGCCTCGCGCAGGCCGCCACCATCACCATCGTCAACCAGAACGCCGCCGGCACCGGCTTCAACGATCCGACGCCGGTGGCGCCGGTGGACGGCAACCCGGGCACCACGCTCGGCCAGCAGCGCCTGTACGCCTTCCAGCACGCCGCCAACATCTGGGGCGCCACGCTCACCAGCAACGTGCCGATCCGCATCGGCGCCTCCTTCGTGCCGCTCCCGTGTACCGCCAACAGCGCCGTGCTCGGCTCGGCCGGCGCCAACGAGATCTGGTCCGACTTCACCAATGCGCCGCGCCAGAACACCTGGTATCCGAGCGCCCTGGCCAGCAAGCTGGCCGGGGTCGACGTCGCCACGCCGGGCGAGCCGCACATCATCGCGCGCTTCAATTCGCGCCTTGGCCTGTTCGCCGACTGCCTGCCCGGCTCCGGCTTCTACCTCGGCACCGACAACAACGCCGCCGGCCAGATCGACCTGGTCACCGTGCTGCTGCACGAAATGGCCCACGGCCTCGGCTTCCAGACATTCACCGACGACGAAACCGGCGCCGAGATCCAGGACATCCCGTCGATCTGGGACCACTACCTGGTCGACAACCGCACCGAACGGCTGTGGGTCGACATGACGCCCGCCGAACGCGTGGCTTCGGCCATCAGCGGCAACGGCCTGTCGTGGAACGGCCCGATCGTCACCGCCGCCGTGCCGCAAGTGCTCGATCCGAAGTCGCGCCTGACGGTCGCCGGCAGCGCCGCCGGCAATGCATCCGGCAACTACGAAGTCGGCGACGCCTCCTTCGGCCCACCGCTTGGCGCCACCGCCGTCAGCGGCCAGTTGATGCCGGTGGTCGAGCAGCCCGACGGCACCGGCCTGGCCTGCACCACCCTGAACGAGCTGAACACGCTCGCGGTGCGCGGCAACGTCGCCCTGGTCTCGCGCGGCAGTTGCGACTTCGTCGCCAAGGCGCGCAACGTGCAGGCGGCCGGCGCGATCGGCATGGTCGTGGCCGATAACGCTCCGGGCGAAGCGACCGGCATGAGCGGCGACGATCCGGCCATCACGATCCCGTCGGTGCGCGTCACCCAGGAAGCCGGCAACACGCTGCGCGCCGCGCTGGCTTCGCGTTCGCGCACCCGTTCCGGCGTGACGGCCAGCCTCGGCATCGATCCGAACCGCCTGGCCGGCACCGACGCCCAGCGCCGCATCCTGATGTACACGCCGACCGCCAACGCGCCGGGATCCTCGACCTCGCACTACACGACCGACGCCAAACCGAACCAGTTGATGGAGCCGTCGATCAACTCGGACCTGTCGCATACGGTCACGCCGCCGCGCGACCTGACTTATCCGCTGCTGCAGGACATAGGCTGGTAACGGCGGTTGGAGAAGCCAGCCGCTAGACTCGGTCGCGCGATCCCGGTGATTCGCGCTGGCTGAAAGCGGTCGCGGAAGGCTCCCAAGCGGTCGTTGAAAAGCGCCGCAGCAAAACAAAAGGCCGGCCACCCGAGGGTGCCGGCCTTTTTTTCACGGCGCCGATGGGGCGCGTGGGGTATTACTGCTGTTGCTGCTTGGCGTTGTAAGCCTTGACGCCGTTGACGATCTCGGCCTTCGCTTCTTCCGGACCAGCCCAGCCTTCGACCTTGACCCACTTGCCTTTTTCGAGGTCCTTGTAGTGCTCGAAGAAGTGCTGGATCTGCTGCAGGCGCAGGTCTTGCAGGTCTTCCGGCTTTTGCCAGTGGCTGTAGATCGGCAGGATCTTGTCGACTGGAACAGCCAGGACCTTGGCGTCACCGCCGCCTTCGTCGGTCATCTTCAGCACGCCGATCGCGCGGCAACGCACGACCACGCCAGGGATCAGCGGGAACGGGGTGATCACCAGCACGTCGCATGGGTCGCCGTCGTCCGACAGGGTTTGCGGCACGTAGCCGTAGTTGCACGGGTAGTGCATCGCGGTGCCCATGAAGCGGTCGACGAAGATCGCGCCGGTGTCCTTGTCCACTTCGTACTTGATCGGATCGGCGTTCATCGGGATTTCGATGATGACGTTGAAATCGTTCGGCACATCGCGGCCGGCTGGGACGTTGTTCAAGCTCATGGAGTGTTCCTTGGTTGCTGAAGATTCAATAAAGGGAAGCATTATATCGAATAGGCATGGGCTTGTGCGGTGCAGCGAGGTGCCGTGCGGCATTGCGGTTTGAAAGCCGGTGCGCGGGCGGTATTGGGGCTGTTGCCTGTCAGGCCGGTGGTGTGTTTGATCCGCGTGGGCACGGGGTGCCCACCCTACGGATGAAGCCGCGGGTTCGGCACTGCGTGCCTCGAAAACGAAACCCGGCGTTAGCGCACCGGTTTGTGGTCCGAAACGTTTCCCGTATGTACCCGAAACGTTCCCCGTATGTGCCCGGGACATTTCCCGTATGTGACCCGGAACGTCTCCCGTAGGGTGGGCACTCCGTGCCCACGCGGATTCAACACACCGATAACGGTACAGGCAACAGCCCCATTACCGCCAGATCAGCGTGCCTCACCTTCAGCCACAGCCATCACCGAATCCGGCTCAAAGAATATTCGCCAACGCACTATGCCGATAATGCCCCGCCGCCTTCTCATCCTGCCCCAGCGCCTCATGCAGCTGCGCCAACTTGAGATGCACATCACGCACCATGGCCGAATCGGTTGCATCCGACAGCGCCTGCTCCAGGTAACGCTGCGCCTTGCCCCACAATTTCTGGCGCAGGCACAGCGACCCTAGCGCGAACGCCAGTTCCGCATCGTTCGGCCGCTCGCGCAGCCAGCCTTCGCAGTTCTCGATCTGCGCCAGCAGCGTCGCCGATCCCGCCGGCCCGGCGGCGTCGCGGTATGCCCGCACCACCCGCTCGTCCCAACCCGCGCGCAGGGCTTCCTCGGCAATCACGCGTCCCTCGTCATGCAAGCCGCTGGCATTGAAGGCGGTGGCCGCGCGCGCCGCGATGTACGGCTTGGTCCGGTCCGCCGCCGGCACGTCGGCCCACACGCGCCGGATCGCTTCCGGATCGTGTCCCTCTTCCGACAGCAGCGCTTCGTAGGCCAGCTCGCGCAGGCGCGCCGCCAGCGCCGGGTGCAGCGCCTTGCGCTTGTCCAGGATGCGCACCAGGCGCAGCACCTCCGGCCAGTTGCGCGCCTGCTGGTGCGCCTTCATCGACCATTGCAGCGCGTGGATGTGGCGCTGGCCGCTGGCATTCAGTTCCTCGGCCGCTTCCAGCGCCGCTTCCGGCTGGTGGTCGTCGACCAGCAGTTCGATGACGGTCATCAGGCGCGCCGTCTTCATGCTGTTGTCGCCCGCGATACCCGCCAGCCAGGCGTCGCGCCGTGCCGGTTCGCGCATGCGGTGGGCGGCGCGGGCGCCGATCAAAGCCGCCAGGCCTGCGTTCTCGGGCAGTTCGGCGGCGCGCATCGCGGCCTTTTCGGCGTGGCCGAAACGTCCTTCAAGCAAGGCCTTGAGTGCATCACGCAAGCCCTTGTTGCCTTCGCGTTCGCGCTTGCGCAGGCGGTAGGCGGCCACGCGCTGCGGCATGCGCAGCGTCGAGCGTACCGCGCGCACCAGGCCGTAGAGCATCAGGAACAGCAGCGCCAGCAGCACCACGAACAGGTTCAGCGACATGTCGATCCGGTGCGGCGGGTAGAACAGCACCACGTTGCCCGGATTGAAGCGCGCCGTCACGGCGATGCCGATGGCGGCGGCCATCAGGGCGACTAACCAGAGGAGTAAACGCATGGATCAGGGCTTCGTCTTGTAGTTGCGCACGGCGTTCAGGCTGTCGGCCAGCGTCGGCATCTCGATCGACAGGTTGTTCGCCTGCACCTGGCGCAGCGCCGCCTGCGCCTGCTGGGTCGTACGGGCCCGCGTGTCGAAGTATTTTTCCAGGGTCTGGCGCGCGGCGGTGAGGTCGTCGCCGAAGGTACCCTCGTCGCGCGACAGCAGCGCCATGCGCGCGTTCAGCAGGCGCAGCTTAAGGTTTTCGCGCACGAAGTAGCGTTGGTCGGGCGAGAGCATCAGCGCGTCCGGCGTATTCACGCTGCGCACGCGGATCAGCTGGCGGATATCGTCCCACATCTCCTCGGTCCAGTTGCGCCAGGT
>DAMABW010000174.1:5837-9008 GCA_031999925.1 Massilia sp.
GGCGCTGCCGCCCCGGCCGGGCCGGCCGCCGCGGCAGGTTTCCCTTGCACACGGGCGTCGCGTACCGGCGCGGCCGGCAGCAGCGGCTTTTCGTCGGACACCAGCGGCAGCGTGTCGACCTGGGCGATCACGCTGTCCAGGCGCACGGCCACGCCGGCCAGGTCCACGGCCGGCAGCGCCTTGAGTTTTTCCATGTCGCTGGCAATCGCGCGGCGCACGGTGATGAATTGCGGCTTGTCGGAACGCGACAGCGAACGGTCGGCGTTCTGCAGTGCGATCAGGGCGCCCTGCACGTTGCCGGCCAGTTGCAACTGCTGGCTGGCCGTCGACAGTACCTGCTCGACTTCCGACAGCGCCCATTCGTCGCGGCTCTTCGACAGGTCCTGGTAGAGCTGCTCGAGCGCCAGCTGCTGGCTCTGGCTCTCCAGCTGGCGGCTTTCGAGTACCCCGACCTTCAGCTGCAGCGCCTTCGACTGCTCGGCGACGTCGCGCGCCAGCGAAGCGGTCTCGGCATTGATCTCGTTGCCCTTTTGCAGGCTGAGCGCCATTTCCTTGCGCAGCGTATTGATGCGGCTATGGCTCGACCAGGTCTGGGCCGCCAGCAGCACCGCCAGCGCGATCACGGCCAGCGGCAGCGGACGCATCAGGGTGTCGGCCAGGCCGGGCCCGCGCAGCGGCGCGCGCGCAGTGGATTCGGGCGCCGGCGCCGGGGGCGTGGCGAGGGGCTGTGTCGATGGCAGCTCTGGATTATTCGGCGATTCGTTCATGTTCTAGATTGTAACGCGGCAAGCAGGCGCTCGTCGCCCGAGCCGGTGAGCGTGACATGGGCCAATCCCAGCGCCGCAGCCGTTTGCGCAATGCGCGCATGGGGAACGATCACATGCTGCTGTTGCATTTTTGCCACTAATGACGGATCGGCCAGTGCCAACAGGTCGAGCAGGCCGCGCAGCGCCTCGGAACTCGTCAGCAGCCAGTCGTTCGGCTCAAGCAGCAAGTCACGCAAGGTGGACGCCAGTTCCGGCGTCAATACCGGCACGCTGCGCCGGTAAGCCGGCACCACATGGACCTCGGCGCCGGCTCCCCGGAAGCCCTCGGCCATCAGCTCGCGTCCCGACTCGCCGCGCACGATCAGCACGCGCTTGCCTTTCAAGGCAGCCAGGTCGAGCGACTGCAGCAAATTCTCGGAATCGCTGCGGGTCGGGTCCAGCGGACCGAGGATGGTGGCGTTTGCTTCGGTCAGGCCGTGGCGCGCCAACGCGGCGCGGCTGCCTTCGCCCAGCACGGCCAGCGCCACCTGGGGCGGCCACGCCGGAACGTGCGCCAGTGCCGCGTCGATGGCGTTTGGCGACACAAAGGCCACCAGGGCAAAGCTGTCGAGGTCGGCCAACACGGCCCGCAGTGCCGACTGGTCGGCCAGGGGCGCGATCTCCAGCAGCGGCAACAGCACCGGCGTGCGCCCGAGGGCGGCAACGGCTTGCGCCAGGCCCCCGGCCTGGGCGCGCGGGCGCGTGATGACGACCTTGTCAGGCATCGCCGGCGGCGTCCTGCTTGATCGCTTCCAGGATCGCGCGGGCGTCCTGTTGATCCAGCAGTGCGGACACGCGCTCGCCCAGCAACTCCGGCTGGTTGGCCGCGCCGGTCAGTTCGGCGTAGGCGCTACGCTTGCCGTCAGGCATGGCGACCATGGCGCGCAGATGCATGTTGGCGCCGTCGACGGTCGCATGCGCGGCCAGGGGAATCTGGCAGCTGCCGCCGAAAATCTTCGAGACCTTGCGCTCGGCCATCACGGCGTGCGCGGTATCCGCATGGTTCAGCGGCGCCAGCAGCGCGCGCAAGTCGACGCCATCGGTGCGCTCGGTGCTGGCGATCTCGATCGCCATTGCGCCCTGGCCGGCGGCCGGCAGGCTCATGTCGGGATCCAGGACGCTGCGGATACGCTGTGGCAGGCCGAGGCGGATCAAGCCGGCGGCGGCCAGGATGATGGCGGCGTAGTCGCCACGGTCGAGCTTGCCCAGGCGGGTATCGAGGTTGCCGCGCAATGGTTGAATGACCAGATGCGGGTAGCGCGCGGCGATCAGGGCCTGGCGGCGCAGGCTGCTGGTGCCGACCACGGCGCCGGGCGGCAACTCTTCGAGGCTGGCGTAGTCGTTCGAGACGAACGCGTCGCGCGGGTCTTCGCGCTCGAGCACGGCCGCCAGTTCGAAGCCTTCCGGCAAGTCCATCGGCACATCTTTCAGCGAGTGCACGGCCAGGTCGGCACGGCCCTCGGCCATCGCCACTTCCAGTTCCTTCACGAACAGGCCCTTGCCGCCCACCTTCGAGAGGGTACGGTCGAGGATCTGGTCGCCACGCGTCGTCATTCCGAGGATGCTAATTTGGCAATCTGGATATAATGCGGCGAGACGGTCGCGCACGTGCTCCGCCTGCCACATGGCAAGGCGGCTCTCGCGCGATGCGATAATCAGTTGCGATGGCACTTCCACCTGTTGCGTCATGTCGGATGCTTTCAAAACAAATTCTTTCACTGTCGTTGCTTACCAGCCAATGCCAGTAAAGGCCCTTGCAAAGGACCATAAATTTTAGCATGGGGCTTCATTGCAAATCGTGGCCGACCGCCACGTACCAACCGGCGAGCGCGTGAAAAAATCCTCCATGGCTGCGTTGCATCGTCTCGCCGTACAAGTGTACTGTCTTCGCCGATGCGCCTTGCCCTGAAGTTTTTTTCACACGCTCTAAGTTTCTAACTTAAGAAGATTAGTGGTCGCTATGGACAAACAAGTTGTACCTGACACCCTCGCCGGCGCCGACAAGGACGCCCCGCTGAAAGAAGACATCCGCCTGCTCGGCCGCCTGCTCGGCGACGTGCTGCGCGACCAGGAAGGCGATGCCGTCTTCGACGTCGTCGAGACCATCCGCCAGACCGCCGTGCGCTTTCGCCGCGACGCCGATCCCGAGGCCGGCCAGGAACTCACGACGCTGCTGCACAAGCTGACGCGCAACCAGACCATTTCGGTGGTGCGCGCATTCTCGTACTTCTCACACCTGGCGAACATCGCCGAAGACCAGCACCACAACCGCCGCCGGCGCACCCACCTGTTGAACGGGTCGCCGCCGCGCGAAGGCAGCGTCGGCTATGCCCTCGGCAAGTTGCGCGCTGCCGGCGTCGAGCAG
>DAMABW010000175.1:0-9005 GCA_031999925.1 Massilia sp.
GTACCAGCAAGTCGTAGTCGGGGCGGGTGCTGCGTTCTGGATTGATGTGCATGGGCGCAGAAAATGGCAAGACGAAAGCGCCTATTTTACAGCGGGCCGGGCCGGTTTGCGGGAAGCACGCGGGCCAGTACCTGCCGCCCCGACAGAAAGTGTACGGCTCTTGTGTTGTCCAATTACAATATTGAAATTATCACTCTGTTAATTGTTCTATGCCAGTTCGTTTCTCTGTCCCGTCCATGCTGCTCGTTTCCCTTGGCATGTTGCTGGCTTTCCCCGCCGCCGCCGTGTCGGAATACGACGTGTTCGGCCGCCCGTTCAAGGAAGACAACATGATCCCCGCGGGTACGCGGCTTTGCAAACCAACGGAGAAGGTCGAGACGGCACCGGTGTTCGCCAAGGGCGTGAAGCCGCTGTATCCGTTCGGGAATCTGCTGGACAGCAAGGATGGCAGCGCGACGATTCGTTTCCGCGTGAATGAAGACGGCAGCACCACCGTCATCGCGAGCGAGACCTCGGGATCGAGCACGGCCAGGAAGTGGTTCGGCAACCACGCCGTGATGGCTGTTGGCAGCTGGCTGTTCCAGCCCGCGCAGCGGGCGGGTGCGCCGGTCGCGCTGGAATGCGAAGTCAGGTTCAATTTCGCAATCCAGCGCTAGGGATTCCATCCCCGGCCACGCGCGCGGCCAGGGATGTTTTTCCACCTTAGCGCAGCGTGATCTCGAACAGCGCCGTCGTGCCGCTGATCTCGTTGGCCACGATCAGCATCGGCTTGCCGTTCGGCGACTTCGCCGCCGGCAGCACGACCAGGCCTTCCGGACCGCGGTCGCCGCCGTTCACGATGCCGTTGTCGCCATTGGTGTTCTTGACCACGGTGCCGGTGCTGGCGCGGGTATTGATGTAGGTAACGTACTTCGACGCCGCCGGGTCGGTCACGTCGTACACCATCACGCCGCCCACGCGCTCCAGGCCAACGAAAGCAAAGGTTTTCTTGCCGAAGCGCTGCACGACCACGCTTTCCGGTTCCGGACCCTTGTTCGGGCTGCGCGCGTCCAGGGCATCGGCTTCGTCGTGGCCGGTGTTGAACGGGAAGTCGTAGCCCGGGGTGCCGGCCAGCTGCGCCGTGATCGTTTCGAAACCGTCGCCCGAGTCGTACACGCGGGCGCCGGTGGCGGCATTCCAGATCGAGAACGAACGGCCGCCGAAGGCGTAGAGCTCGGTGCACTGGCCGGCGGCGTTTTTTCCCGTGTTATTGCCCGTGTTGCCGCCGTTCGGCGTGGTGGTGATGCGCAGGCGGCCCAGGTTCGAGTCGCGGGTCAGGTTCGCCAGGTCGCCGCTGAAGCGGGTCGGGTCGAGGCCGGCCGTGCCGCAGTAATCGCGCACGCGGGTTTCTTCGTTGAAGCCGGGCCAGTCGGCGCGGGCATCGCCTTCGTTGGCGGTGACCAGGTAAGTCGTGCCGCCCACGGTGTAGTTGGCGATCCCGTCCGGCAGGTACATGCCCTTCACCGGCACCGGCGCGATCTTCACGAGCGGGGTGCCGCTGTTGGTGTTGACGCCGCCGTCCTCGTTACTGACGTCCATGCCCATGCCGGCCAGGCTGTGGTCCTTGTAGCCGAGCGGGCGCACGGCGTTGACCGTCGCGCCGGCGATGTCGACCACGGCGATCGCATTGTTTTCCTGCAGCGTCACGTAGGCGGTCTTGCTGTCGGCGCTGACGGTCACGTATTCCGGTTCCAGGTCCTGGGCGACGGTCGCACCCGGGCCATAGATGCGCACGCCGCTGGCGCGCAGGGCATCGGCCTGGCCGTTAAAGGCGGTGAAAGTGGCGCGGCGCTCGACCGGGATGCGCACGTTGCTCACGTCGATGATGCTGACCGAGCCTTCCGGATCGACCGAGTCGGGCAGGCCGTAGCTGTTCGGCTCGCCCTCGTTGGCGACGACCACGTAGCGGCCGTCCGGCGTGAACGTGAGCATGTCGGGCAGGGCGCCGACGCCGATCGTCGACAGGGTCGAGAGGTCGGCCGCGTTGACGAAGGCGACGCTGCCGTTGGCGGTCTTCGGATTGGCCTGGATGGCCAGCGCCACCACGCCGTTCGACACCGAGACGCTGTTCACGCTGGCCAGGTTGGCGCCGAACGACTCGGTGCGCAGCGTGCCGACCTGCACCGGGTTGCGCGGATCGGCGATGTTCCACACCTCGACGGTGCCGGTGCCCGAGCCGTTGACCACGAACAGGCGCTTGCTGAGCGGATCGTAGGCCGGGATTTCGTGGGTGTCGACCAGCTTGCCGTCGACCACGTCGCCGCCGAAGCCGGCGATCTTCGCCAGGGTCAGGGTGGCGGGTGTCGGATCGATCACCGGCAGTTTGGCGGCGCCCTGTGCCAGCGCGTCGGCCAGGGTGCTGTTGTTCTCGCCGATGGCGCTGCCGAGCTTGACCAGCAAGGCGTCGATGGCATTGCCGCTGGTGGCGGTAAACGCGGTGCCCACCGGGTCGAAGCCGGCCGGCAGCGCGACCGACGCCGGCAACAGGGTCGCCAGTTGGGACGTGGCGGCCGCCGCGGTCTTGCTGTCGACCGTCTTCAGGATGCTCGGGTCGCTCTTGACGCGGGCGAACCAGGCGCTCGGGTTCTGCCCGGTCATGATGGCGGCCTGCAGGCTGCTCAGGGTGGTGACGTTGGCCACGCCCGGCGCCACGGCCACGGCGTGCAGGCGCTGGGTGTTCTCGGCGCCGCTGCTGCTGCCGACCTTGCCGCCGCTGACTTCGATGGCGCAGGGCAGGACCAGTTGCTGCGATTCCGGCACCAGCCAGGCGCCGTCGGCGCCGGTGGTCACGGTGGCCGGGGTGCCGGCCGCGCACTGCATCGTCACGCTGGCGCCGACCAGCGGCGCGCCGATTGCCGCCACGCCGTGCAGTTCGATGCCGGGTTCGCCGTCGGAACCGCCGCACGCCTGTAACATCACCATCGTTGCGACCGCCATTGCAATCACATTGCCCCGCCCTTTGTATGCCTGCATTCACGTCTCCTCCAAAAGGCTTGCATTCTAGGAAAGGCAAATGACAGGATTGTGACGTTGGTGGAAACCGTTTTTACGGATAGTGCTCGGCATCCGGCGGCGGCACGATCCAGCTGTGCATGCGTTCCTCATACACGGAGACCGTGGGCGCCGGGAAGTCCGGCTCGGCGAACGCGCCGACGGGGACCATGATGAAACCGGGCAGGCTCTCGGGTTCGTAGTACACCGTGGTGCCGCAGGTCGGGCAGAAGTGGAAGACGGCGCGCGAGCCCTCGTCGCCCACGCGGACGAAGGTGGTCGAGCGGCCGGCAACGGTGACGTTCGCGCGCGGGAAGCGCGCCTGCTGCGCGAACGGACTACCGGTGCGGCGCTGGCAGGCCAGGCAATGGCAGATCGAATTGCGCACGGGTTCGCCGCTGACCTGCGCCGTCAGTTGGCCGCAACTGCAGGATGCGAGTCGGGTTGGCATCATGTCTCTGGTAGAGCCTCGTTTCACCTTACTTTACCGCGATCTCGGCCTGTCCGCGCGGACCGCGGCGCAGCAGGCCTGGCAGCAAGAGCGGATGCTTCATCGACTCGTCAGGGGATCGGCTTCAGGTCGGCGCCGGTTCCGCCAGCGCACTGCCTGAGACCGCCCGTCTTAAATCGTCGAGCGTCGCCGGCTTGGTCAGGTGCAGGTCGAAACCGGCTGCGCTGGCCCGTCCCAGGTCCGCCTGCTGGCCGTACCCGGTCAGTGCCACCAGGCGCGGTGCGCTCGGCGTGCGCCGGATCATCGCCGCCAGCGCATAGCCATCCATGTCGGGCAGGCCGATGTCGAGGATGGCCACCGTCGGCTTGTAGCGGATGCATTCGGCCAGTCCCGCCGTGGCCGTATGGGCGACGCGCACCTCGTGGCCGAGCTGTTCCAGCACCAGGGCGGTGGTGGCGCCGGCGTCGACGTTGTCGTCCACCACCAGCACGCGCTGGCGCGGCGCCTGTTCCGTACGCTGGGCGGCGGGCGCCAGCACGGGTGCGGGTGCCAGCGGCAGTTCGACCACGAAGCGGCTGCCGCAGCCCGGTCCGTCGCTGTGGGCGCGGATCTCGCCGCCGTGCAGTTCGACGATCTTGCGCACGATGGCCAGGCCGAGGCCGAGGCCGCCGGTGCTGCGCGCCAGCTGCTGCGGCGCCTGGTAGAAGGGCTCGAACACGCGCGCCAGCAGTTCCGGCGCCATGCCGATGCCCTGGTCGGCCACTTCCAGCCGCGCCCAGTTTTCTCGCGCGCTCAGGCCGATGCGCACCACGCCGTTGCCGAAGCGTTCCGCGTTCGACAGCAAATTGCTGATCACCTGGGCCAAGCGGTTCTCGTCGCCCTCGACCCAGAGCGCATCGGGTGCGGCCAGCTCCACCGTCATGCCGGGGCGGACGGTGGCGGCGTGGCGCACCAGCTCGGCGAAATTCAGCGGCTTCACGTCCAGCTGCATCTTGCCGGTGGCGATGCGCGAGACGTCGAGCAGGTCGTCGACCAGGCGCTTCATGTGCTGCACCTGGCGGCGCATGATGGTGCGTTCGCGCTCGCTCGACTGTTCGCCGCGCAGGTCCATCAAATCGAGCGAGGCGACGATCGGGCTGAGCGGGTTGCGCAGTTCGTGGCCGAGCATGGCCAGGAATTCGTCTTTCGCGTGGCTCGCTTCGTGGCTGGCGGCCAGGGCGTCCTCGAGCGAGGCGAGCAGGCGCGAGCGCTCGGCTTCGTGGGCGGCGCGGCGGGCGGCGGCGGCCTCGATCGCCTCTCCCATCAGCGCGAATTCCTTGACGCGCGAGGGCGCGACGCTGGCGCTCTCGCCGGCGCCCAGCGCGGCCGTGCCTCCCTGCAGGCTGCGGAAGGCGGCGGCGACGCGCGCCGACAGCAGCCAGGCCGCGCCGATGCTGGCCAGCAGCGAAGCCGCCAGGCCCAGGCCATATACCGTCACGCCCTGGAAGGCGGCGGCGCCGACGGCGCTGGTCGGCACGCCCACGGCAACCGTCCAGCCGTAATGCGAGACGCGGGTGTAGGCGCTGACCACGGTCTCGCCCTCGAGCGTGGTGGTGGGGCCGACGCCTTCCGGCGCCGGGTCGCGCATCAGCTGTACCAGCGAGGGGCTGGGCGGCCGGGTCACGGTGCCGCCCTGGTTCAGCGAACGCGCGACCACCGCGCCGGCAGCGTCGAAGACGCCGATGACCGAGCCTTTGGGCGCGTGCTGGCGCTCGATGACGCGCAGGATGCGGTCGGGCTGGATCACGGCGGTGAGGGCGTACAGGCGCCCGGCCTGGTCGCGGATCGGCACCCGCACCGGGAAGGCGGCGCGGCCGCGCGGTCCGAAGGTCACGCGCCCGACCAGCGGCCTTTGCACGGCCAGCAGCTGCTTCAGGCTCTCGGGATCGGCGACGCGCCCGCCCGGCGTGCCGAAGGGGCTGGTGGTGCGGAACAGGATGTTGCCGTCGGCATCGGTGAGGATCACCGCCAGCCATTCCGGCTGGGCCGCCACCTGGGCGCGGGCGGCGTCGTAGTACGAGCGCAGTTCGCCCGCATCCATGGCCGGCGTGCGCGCCATGCTGGCCAGGGTGGCGATCGCACCATCGAGTTCGGCGTCGACGGCGCTCGACAGGGCGCGCGCCTGGTCGAGCATCGCGCGTTCCTGCTCGCGCTGCTGGTATTGGTCGGCCATGTGCAGCGACCACAGGCCGAGGATGGCGAGCGGCAGCAGCCCGATCGCACTCAGGACGATGAGCAGCCGGCGTAGCGAGATAGTCAATCCGGGAGTCGACCGCATCATGGCGCGTGTGGGGCCTGTGGCCTTTGGCAAAAAGGCATTATACGGCGAATCGTGCGGCGCAATGCCATGCGGAAATCAGCCAGGGGCGCCCACGCAGGCGCTTCCTGACAGCGCCTTGTCTTCACAACGCCTTACGCGCGCCGCAGGAAAGGCGCCACTTTCTTTTCCAGCAGCCGCACCAGCTCCGGCTGCATGTAGTCGTAGTCGTCGGGGATGTCGAGGCAAACGATGCGCTTGCCGTTCAGGTGGCGCCGGAATTTGGCGGACAGGCGGTTGCGGTGCGCCTTTTCCATCACGAAGACGATCTCGGCCCAGGCCAGTTGTTCCGGGGCGAGCGGCACGTCGGCATCGTTGCCCACGCCGGCCGAGTCGGTTTCGATGCCGGGCCAGGTGGCGAACACCTGCTCGGCGGTCGGGCTGCGCAGGCGGTTCTGGGTGCAGATGAAGAGGGCGCGCAATGCCAAGCCTCAGCCGATGAAGGAATCGAACTGCATGTCGAACTCCTGCAGCGCTTTCTGCGCGTTCTGCATCTTGCGCCGGAATTCCGGCCCGCGCTGCAACGCCAGGCCCACGGCCAGCACGTCGATCACGACCAGGTAGGCCAGGCGCGCCGAGATCGGCGTGTAGGGGTCGATGTTGAAGACCAGGTCGATCGGGATCAGCACGCTCGCCATGTCGGCCAGCGGCGTGCCCGACGGCGCCAGCACGATCACGTCGGCGCCGCCGCGGCGCGCCAGCTTGGCCGAGCGCACCAGGGAAGGATTATTGCCGCGCTGGGAGATCGCCACCACGCAGTCGCCTTCACGCAACAGGGCCGCCGCAATCGAATGGATCGCCGGGTCGGTGTAGCAGACGGTCGGCACGCCGGAGCGGAAGAATTTGTGCTGGGCGTCGGCCGCGACAAAACCCGAGGTGCCCTGGCCGTAGAACTCGATCTTGTTCGCACGCGACAAAATGTCGAGCGCCTTCTGCACCGATTCTGCGTTGAGATTGTTGCGCAGGTCGAGCAGGGTATTGATCGAGCGGCTGCAGATCTTGTTCACCAAATCCGCCGCCAGGTCGTCCTGGGCCGGCTGTTCGTTGGCGGCGGGCAGGGCCAGGGCCAGGCCCTGCGCCAGCTTCAGCTTGAACTCGTGCCAGCCGTCGTAGCCGAGGGTGCGGCAAAAGCGCACGACGGTCGGCTCGGACACCTGCGCGCTTTTCGCCAGGGCCGTGATGTTCTGGCTGACGGTGGCGCTGGGCGCTTCCAGCACCGCGAGCGCCACCTTGCGCTCGGACTTCGAGAGCGAGTCGAGTTGGGTGCGGATCGAATCGAGCAGCATGGCTGGTTCAATCTTCAGGAAGCGCTTCTTCGCGCCATTGCAGGCCGTCGCGGCCGATCAAGGCGCTCGATGCGGCCGGACCCCAGGTGCCCGATGCATACGGTACCGGCGCGCTGTCGTCCTGCTCCCAGTGTTCCAGGATCGGTTCGACCCACTCCCAGGCCGCTTCGAGTTCGTCGCCGCGCATGAACAGGGTCAGCTGGCCGCGCAGCACGTCGAGCAGGAGCCGCTCGTAGGCTTCCATGCGCGGCGCCTTGAACTGCTCGCGGAAGTCGAGTTCGAGTTCGGCCTGCTTCAGGCGCATCGAATCGCCCGGCGTCTTGGCCATCAAGTTCAGCGACAGGCCTTCGTCGGGCTGCAGGCGGATCACCAGGCTGTTCGGCTGGAAGCTCGAGGTCGGCTGGTTGAAGATCGAATGCGGGATCTGCTTGAAGCGCACCACGATCTCGGCCAGGCGGTCGGCCATGCGCTTGCCGGTACGCAGGTAGAAGGGCACGCCGGCCCAGCGCCAGGTGTCCACTTCCGCCTTCATGGCGACGAAGGTCTCGGTCTTCGAGCTTTTCGGCGCATCCGGTTCGTCGCGGTAGCTCGGCACGGCCTGGCCGTCGACGTAGCCGCCGCGGTACTGGCCGCGCACGATGTTCTGGCTGAGCGTGGTCGGTGTGAAGCGCTTCAGCGAGCGCAGTACCTGCAGCTTGGCGTCGCGTACGGCGTCCGGCGAAATCGAGGTGGGCGGCTCCATCGCCACGATGCACAGCAGTTGCAGCAGGTGGTTCTGCAGCATGTCGCGCAGCGCGCCGGAATTGTCGTAGTAGCCGAGGCGGTTGCCGACGCCGATCTTCTCGGCGATGGTGATCTGCACGTCCGAGATCCATTCACGGCGCCACAGCGGCTCGAACAGCACGTTACCGAAGCGCAGGGCCAGCAGGTTCTGCACCGTTTCCTTGCCCAGGTAGTGGTCGATGCGGTAGATCTGCGACTCGGCGAAGACCTTGCCGACGTCCAGGTTGATCTGCTTGGCCGAGGCCAGGTCGCGGCCCAGCGGCTTTTCCAGCACCACGCGCGAATGCGGCGTGGCCAGGCCCGTCTCGGCCAGGTTGTCGCAGATGCGCGCGAACAGGCTCGGCGGCGTGGCCAGGTAGTACACGCGGGTAATCGCCTCGTCATTGCGCAGTGCCGCCACCAGCGGGCCATAGCTGTCGGCCTGGGTGGCGTCGAGCGCGACATAGGTGATGCGCTTCAGGAAGCGCTGCCACTTGTCCTCGACCACGGTTTCCTTGATGTGCGGCTTGGAGTTGGTTTCGACCATGTGCAGGAAAGCTTCCTGCGAACTCTCGTCGCGGCCGACGCAGATGATGCGGGCGCTGTCGGGCAGGTCGGTGCAGACATCGCGCGCGTACATTGCGGGCAGGAGCTTGCGCATCGCAAGGTCGCCGCTGCCGCCAAAGAAAACGAGGTCGAAATCGGAAAGGGCCATGGTGGTATCGGTGCAAATGGGGTGAGGGATTTGTGTAAATTTACTACATGATTATGCTATAGGCAAGAAATTCTACTACGTAATGCCAGGAGGAGGGATGGTGCCACAGGTGCAGGGAGCGGGGCGCGCCCGTCGCGTGGATGGGTATCCGGAACGTGTAGACCGGTAGGGTGGGCGCCCGGGCCCACGCGTGAACTACGTCTGGAAGCGTGTGATATCAAACACGGTTTGAACGCGTGGACGGCGCACGCGTTCCGAGCCATGGAGGCAGGAGGGTGGAGCCGTCCACCCTACGTGTTATCGCCGATACTCCGTCCCAACCTGCCCAGCCACATCCACACGCAAGGCCAGCACCTTGCCCGTCAGCGGATACTGCTCCTTCTCCGCATTCGAACGCCCATGGCT
>DAMABW010000176.1:0-1272 GCA_031999925.1 Massilia sp.
AGGTACAGCGTGCCGATGTCCTTGTGGTTGGTCGCGAACAGCCAGCGCCGCAGGCCGTGCGGATGGTCGTGGGCGTGGTCATGACCGTGGTGGTCGTCATGGACGTGGTCGAGAGTGCTGGTAGTCATGTCAGTATCCTGGGAAACTTATTGCTTGCTACGTGCAGCCAGAACCTCGGCCGGTTGAACGATGTTTTCCGCGGCCTTGTTCGACCAGTTGTTGCGGGTATAGGTGATGACGGCGGCGATGTCGGAATCCGACAGTTGCGGCCATGGCGGCATGGCGGCCGGATAGGCCGGGGTGTCCTGGCCATGCAGCAGCACGTCGATCTGGTGCGCCTTGGCGCCGTTCACGACAGCCGAACCGTCGAGCGGCGCGAAGCTGTTCGGCACGCCCTTGCCGTTGGCCTGGTGGCAGACTGCGCAGTTGGCGGCGTACACGGTTTCGCCCTTGGTTTTCAGTTCGTCGATGGTCCAGACCTTGGTCGGATCGTCGGCCAGCGCGGCCATGCGCTTCTTCTCGCCGGCGACCCAGTTAGTGTAATCCTCGGCCGAGAGAACGTGCACCTCGATCGGCATGAAGGCGTGGTCCTTGCCGCACAGTTCGACGCAGTTGCCGCGGTAGACGCCGACCTTGTCGGCCTTGAACCAGCCGTCGCGCACGAAACCGGGAATCGCGTCCTGCTTGATGGCGAATGCCGGGATGGTCCAGGCGTGGATGACGTCGTTGGCGGTGAAGACCATGCGGATCTTCTTGCCGACCGGGACCACCATCGGCTTGTCGACCTCGAGCAGGTAGTTCTCGCCGCGCTTTTCAGTCGGGGCGATGCCCGGCTCGCCGATCTGGCTGCGCGGGGTGGCCAAATTCGACAGGAAGCTGATGCCCTCGCCTTCGCCATTCAGGTAATCGTAGCCCCATTTCCACTGCATGCCGGTGGCCTTGATGGTGATGTCGGCGTTCGAGGTGTCTTTCAGGGCGATGACGGTCTTGGTGGCGGGGAAAGCCATCGCAATGACGATCAGGAAGGGAACGACGGTCCAGGCGATTTCGACGAAGGTCGATTCGTGGAAGGTGGCGGGTTTGTGGCCGAGGGATTTGCGGTGCTTGAACACCGAATAGAACATGACGCCGAAGACGGCCACGAAGATGACCAGGCAAACCAGCATCATCCAGTTGTGCAAGCTGTAGATATCTGCACCGACACCAGTCACGGGCGTTTGCATGTTCAACTGGTGTTCCACCGGCCGCCCCGTGATCTCGGGCGCTGCCAGT
>DAMABW010000176.1:1282-8998 GCA_031999925.1 Massilia sp.
CAAAATAAGAATATTTTTAAACGGTCAGCAATTCCATGAACGAACCGCCGCCGCTCCGAAACCTTGCGCAGCAAGTGGTTCCCGGACGGCATGCGATTCGTGGACGCGTGACGGACGATTACCGTACCGCGGCCACCAGCAAAGCAAAACACACTGTCGGGCGCGGGACTTGCTGATGCTGCTTTTTATTGTTCTATTTTCCGCGCCTTCCTGCCGCATTTTTCAGCGAATACGGGGCTTGGGGCGAAAAAATAGTTATTGATTATACTCAAATCGCTAATTTTTATTCAAGGAAAATCCTTGCCATGCTGAATGCATGTGATGCGTGGAAGCATCAACAAAATCACGGCTTGCGCGGTTTGAACTGGATGATCGCCTCCCCGGCCGCCGTGGTCTTCGGCACCGGCCTGAACGCATGCCCATAAATCACTTCGAAGCTCAGCGGAATTTTTCCATCTGCCCCGCGCTGGGCCTCGAGCGCCGCCGCCATCCGGTTCCAGGCCCCGCGCCCGACCAGCCCGCGCCGCCGTGTCGCCAGCGGATTGCCGCCGATCGCCCGCACATCCGCCAGCAGCGCCTCGACCGTGCCATACGTGACGGTGATGCGCTCGACATCCATTACCGGCGTCGAGAACCCCGCCTCGACCAGCTGGTCGCCGAAGTCGTGCATGTCGACAAACGGCAGCGTATGCGGCGTTTCGTCGACCGCGGCGAACGCTGCCCGCAGTTCCTTAAAAGTATCCGGCCCGAAGTTCGAAAACATCAGCAGGCCATCGACGCGCAGCACGCGGCGCCACTCGGCAAACACCCGGTCCGGCTGGGGGTGCCAGTGCAGCGCCAGGTTCGACCACACCAGGTCGAGCGAGTTCGGGCCGAACGGCAGGGTGCCGAAGTCGCCGCAAACGAGGTCGACGCCGGTCTTGGCCGGCATCAAGCGGCTGAGCATGGAACCGAGCGAACGTGGCGCCGGTGCCGGCGTGCCGGCCTGGGCCAGCATGCCGGTTGCGGCATCGAGCCCGACGATGTGGGCGGCCGGGTAGGTCTTTTGCAACAGGCCCAGATCCGGCCCCGTGCCGCAGCCGGCGTCGAGCACGCGCTGCGGCACGATCTTCACCAGCGACAGGCGCTCGTGCATGCGGCTGGCGATCTCGCGGCGCAGGAAGTCGGCCGGCGCCACGCGTGCCGGATCGGCGAACAGGCTGCGCACACGGGCCTGGTCGATCGGCGCGCTCATTTTCGACGGGGATTGGGGAGTTGCCATGGTTCTGATGCGTTCAAATGAGATAATGGCGGGAGTGTACATGTTTGTAGGAATATGATCCGATGACCGGGCGCCTGCGACTGTGGAGCTACCGCTGGCCGCGCGCCGTTCTCGACGCGCTGCTGCCCTGCTCCTGCGCGCTGTGCGGCGAGACCGCCGCCGCGGTCGTCTGCACGCCCTGCCGGGATCGCTACGCCGTGTCCGATGCCGTGCGCTGCCCCTGCTGCGCGAATCCGCTCGGCGTCCATGAACACACCGGGCAGCGCTGCGCCGGCTGCATCGCCGAGGCGCCGCATTTCGACGCGACCGTGGCCGCCGCCGATTACGCCGCGCCGCTCGACGCCCTGGTGCTGCGCCTGAAGTTCGGCGCCCAGTTGCCGCTCGCGCCCTGGTTCGCGCGCCGCCTGGTCGATGCCGTGCTGGCCCAGCCGGGCTGGCCGCTGCCCGACCTGCTGTGCCCGGTGCCGCTGGGGCCGCGCCGCCTGGTCGAGCGCGGTTTCAACCAGGCGCTGGAAATTGCCCGGCCCCTGGCCCCGGCGCTCGGCGTGCCGCTGCGGCCGCGCCTGCTTGTGCGCAGCGTCGACACGGCGGCGCAATCGGGCGTGACGCCGAGCGAACGCGCAGGCAACATCCGCGGCGCCTTCGAGGTCGCCGACGATGCGCTCGAATGGATAGGGGGCCGCCACGTCGGCGTCGTCGACGACGTCATGACCAGCGGCCACACATTGAATGAAATCGCGGCCACGCTGAAGCGGGCCGGCGCGGCGCGTGTGTCGAACCTGGTGTTCGCCCGCACCCCGCCCCATTGATCGCGTCTGGCAACACCTCCAGGGCTGCGTTGCATCGTCGCGCCGTACAGCTGTACTGTCTTCGACGCTACGCCTTGCCCCGAAGCTTTTGCCAGACGCTCTAATTTGTAAGGAGAAGCACTTGTTCCACGTCGTCCTGGTCGAACCCGAAATCCCGCCGAATACCGGCAACGTCATCCGCCTGTGCGCCAACACCGGCGTGCAGCTGCACCTGATCGAGCCGCTCGGCTTTCCGCTCGACGACGCCAAGATGCGCCGCGCCGGCCTCGATTACCACGACTACGCGACCATGAAGGTGCACAGGAACTGGGATGCCTTCCTGGCCGATACCCAGCCGGATGCGTCGCGCATGTTCGCCATGACCACCCACGGCTCCTCGCCGTTTGCGAAGGTGGACTTCAAGCCGGGCGACGTGTTCGTGTTCGGCGCCGAATCGCGCGGCCTCGATCCGGCCCTGCGCGAAAGCTTCCCGCCAAGCCAGCGCATCCGCCTGCCGATGATGCCGGACAACCGCAGCCTGAACCTGTCGAACACGGTGGCGGTGGTGGTGTACGAGGCCTGGCGCCAGAACGGCTACGCCGGCGGCGCTTGAGCCGGGTAGGCCAGACAAAAGGGCGCCCGCAGGCGCCCTCTCCCGATTGCGCAGCGAAAGGCAATCAGCGGCGTGTGCGGCGCGCTACGCCCAAGCCGGCCAGCGCCAGGCCGAACAGCGCCAGCGATGCCGGTTCCGGCACTTCGCCCAGTGCCAGGTCGTCGATCAGGAAGTATTCGCCCAGGTCGATATGCAGCGCATCGATCGCGCCCGCCTGCGCGGCGAGATTGGTGTAGTACGCGCTGCTCATGTCCAACGTGGCCGACCAGACCAGCATATCGTCCTTGTAGCCGGAGATCGTTCCGCTGAGGGTCGTGTCGTAGCCCCAGGCCTTCGCCCAGACGCCGTCGAAGCGGAAATCGCTGCCATTCGTCTTGGTGACGATCCCCATGCCGCCATAGTTATTCAGGAGCGCAAAGTCTCCGCTATGTGCACCGTAGTTCCAGATCGACCCGACCACGTCGATCCAGTCGAGTGTGCGGTTGAAGCTGAAGCCTTTATACGTCTCCGCGTGGCCATACACGTTCTGCGTTTGTCCCGGCATATCGTCGAAGGTCAGGACAGTGGCGTTGGCGGCGGCGCCGGACAACGCCAGCAAAGCGGCAAGAGCAAATTTCTTCATTGTTCACTTTCAGGTTATTGTTGTGCATGCCATGAAGCAATTCTTATGCCAAAAGGAATATAAATTATTAATCAGTAACTTATATTTCACGACCAAGAATTGATAATCGATTTGTAAGAAATGTCGACAAGCTTCTTGTCGTATCGACCAGCCGTAACGGGCTCTTAGATATTTACCGATTACAATATCGGACCTCATTTTCCCGACCTGCCATGCCGAACCCGATTGCCTCCCGCCTGAGTCACGTCTTCGCCTGCATGCTGCTGGCCTTGCTCTGCACTGGCGCCGCGGCCGCACCAGCTCCTGTACGCATCGGCCTCGACGCCGAATTCGGCCTCGACAACAGCACCTCGGCCCAGGCGGTGGAACTGGGCCTGCGCAGCGCCATCGGCGAGATCAACCGTGCCGGCGGCGTGCTTGGCGGGCGCCCGCTCGAGCTGGTGAACAAGGACCACCGCTCCCTGCCCGCGCGCGGCATCCGCAACATCGAGGAATTCGCGCGCATGCCCGACCTGGTGGCCGTGTTCGGCGGCAGGTTCAGCCCGGTGATCATCGAAGAACTGCCGACGCTGAAAGCCACCCGCACCCTGTTCATGGCGGCGTGGTCGTCGGCCGACATGATCGTCGACAATGGCATGCAGCCGAACTACGTCTATCGCCTGTCCTTGCGCGACAGCCTGGCCATGCCGAAGATGCTGCAGACGGCGCGCAAGCGCGGCCTGCGCAATGTCGGACTGCTGCTGACGAACACCTCCTGGGGCCGCAGCAACCTGGCGGCGGCCGAGCGATTTATCGATGCCAACAAGGACATCCGTATCGTCAAGACCGCCTGGTACAACTGGCGCGACCAGACCCTGGTGGCCCGCTACCAGGCGCTGCGCAATGCCGGTGCCCAGATCATCGTGCTGGTGGCCAACGACGACGAAGCCGCCGTCCTGGTGCGCGAAGTCGCGGCCCTGCCGAAAGCCGAGCGCATGCCGATCCTCAGCCACTGGGGCGTGACCGGCGGCGAGTTTACCCGCCAGGCCGGCCCGGCCCTGCACGAGGTCGACTTTTCCGTGATCCAGACCTTTTCCTTCTTCAACGCCGACAAGAAGCGCCTGGCGCGCTTCATGCACGCGGCGGCAGCGGTGTCGCCGATCAGCCGCATCGAAGACATCGACGGGCCGGTGGGCGTGGCCCATGCCTACGACCTGATGCACATCCTGGCGAAAGCCATCGACCTGGCCGGCAGCACCGACCGCAAGAAGGTGCGCGACGCCCTGGAAAAAGTGCGCCGCCACGACGGCCTGATCAAGACCTATGCGCCGCCGTTCGCGCCGGCACGCCATGAAGCGCTCGGTGCCCGCGAACTCCTGATCGCGCGCTACCGCAAGGACGGCGTGCTGGTCCCGACGGACGATTGACCATGTGGTCCACCTTCAAGGCCGGCAGCCTGACGCGGCGCTTCGCAATTGCCTCCGCCATCCTCACCGCGGTGGCGGTGCTGCTGGTGACGGCCGTCTCGGTCTGGCTGGTGAACCGCCAGCACGACGCCGCCGTGACCCTGCTGCAGCAGCGCGAAACCGCCTTCCACGCGCGCACCGTGGGTAATACCCTGGCAACGCTGGCCTCGCGCATGAAGGACGTGGCTGACAGCCCTATCCTGGCCACCGGCCTGGTCGACAGTGCGGGCCGCGAAACCTATCTTGCACCCTTCCTGAACAGCCTGCGCCAGATCAACGGCATTCCGGTCCAGGTCTTGTTCACCGATTTCGAAGGCAAGCCAATCTCGGGCAACGGCCTCGAGCGTTTCGACAGCGACCAGCTCGACTGGCTGCGCAAGCGCATCGACCTGGGCGTGGAAAGCGCCGCCATCTTCGACCGTCCCGGCGGCGCCGAGCTGGTCGGCGCCAACCTGCTGCGCTATTCGCGCACCAACACGCCGGAAGGGGCGCTGGTCTACAAGATCCGCCTGCAAGACCTGCGTCCGGTGTCGTCGTCCATTCTTACCTGGCAGGCGCAGCCGGGCAGCCATGCGCACGAAGTGAAGGTGCAGGCGCCGGGCGAGTTCGCCCACCTTGGCCTGATGCTGAAAGCGGATGTATCGGATGTCAGCGCGACGCTCGGGACGCCCTGGACCCAATACGGCCTGATCGCCGCCATTGCCGCGCTGTTCGCGTTTGTGGTGTTCCTGCTCGGCTCGCGCCTGTCGCTGGGCCTGACGCAAGACCTGCGCCAGCTCGAGCAGTTTGCCGGCAAGCTGGGCGAGGAAGGCATCGGCGCGGCGCGCGCGGAACTGGCGGGCAGCAGCGAGACGATCACACTGGCGAAATCGATCAACCGCATGCTCGACGGCCTGCACCGCCAGCAGGAGCGCCTGGAGCGCGAGCACCAGCGCAAGGACGAATTCCTGGCCATGCTGGCCCACGAGCTGCGCAATCCGCTGGCGCCGATCAGCAGCGCGGCCCAGCTGCTGCGCGTGCTGTTCGCCGACGTCCCGCGCATCAAGGAAGTCAGCGGCGTGATCAGCCGCCAGGTGGCGCACATGACCCACCTGGTCGACGATCTGCTGGACGTATCGCGCGTCACGCGCGGCCTGGTCACCATCAGCCAGGGCACCGTGGAACTGGGCGCCGTGCTGCGCGAGGCCGTGGAGCAGATCAAGCCCGTGATCGAGGCGCGCGGCCACCGCCTGAGCGTGGAGGCGGCGCCCTTCCCGATGCCGGTCTGCGGCGACCGCACGCGCCTGGTCCAGGTGGCGGCCAACCTGCTCAACAACGCGGCCAAGTACACGCCCGACGGCGGCGTGCTGCACGTGTCCCTCGAGCAGGACGGCGTCACGGCGGTCCTGCGCGTGCGCGACAACGGCATCGGCATCGGCGCCGACCTGCTGCCGGTGGTGTTCGACCTGTTCACCCAGGCCGAGCGCACGCCGGACCGGGCCCAGGGCGGCCTTGGGCTGGGCCTGGCGCTGGTGAAGAAGCTGGTCGAACTGCACCACGGCAGCGTCGAGGCAAGCAGCGCGGGCGCGGGCCAGGGCAGCACCTTCACCGTGCGCCTGCCGCTGCTGCCGGCGTCGCAAACCACGGTGGCGGCGCCCTCCGCCGCCCGCGCCGCCGCCATCGGCGCCATGCGCATCCTGGTGGTCGACGACAACGTTGATGCGGCGCAGACGCTGGGCATGCTGCTCGAAGCCGAAGGGCACGCGGTGACGATCGAGCATTCGGCCGGGGCCGCGCTGGCGCGCGCCGAAGAGGAACGCTTCCAGGTCATCCTGCTCGATATCGGCCTGCCCGACATGAGCGGCCATGTGCTGGCCGGCCAATTGCGGCAATTGCCCGGCTGCGCGGACTGCGCGCTGGTGGCCGTCAGCGGCTACGGCCAGGAGCAGGACCGGCGCATGTCGCAGCAGGCCGGCTTTGCGGCGCACCTGGTGAAACCGGTGCCGCCTGGCGTATTGGTCGAGACCATTGGGCGCGTCTGCGCGTGAACAAGAGACAAGCGATGCAAACAGAGCAGCATACCTGGCCGGACGATGTGGATGGTGACGTTTTCAGGCGCATGCAGGAGAGTGGATTCGACTTTGGAGAAGAGACGGATATCGATTTCAACATCGACCTCGCTGCCTGGCCACCATCGGATGCGCTGCTGGACCTGTTACGCGGGCAGGCGTTTTCGCGCGTGAGCATTTGTCCTCCCGACGAAACGGGAAGCGGCTGCATCCTGGTCGTCGTGCATGGGAAGTTGACGTATGAACTCGTGATGTGGATGCAGCGAACACTGTCGGAGATGGCGGCGCCATTTGGCGGCTGGTGCGATTCCTGGGGTGTCTTACAGGCTTGACGCAAACTCTTTCACAGCCAGGGTCCAGACGCTACCGGCTACCATCTATCGTTAGCGCAGCCCGATACTCCGGCGCTGCCGAAATGTCGTCGTGTCCCACGCCGCCGATCACGCGCATGACCGCCACCCCGGCCGGAAAGCGCGACAGCAGCCGTTTCGTACTACCAGCGGGAACGATCGTGTCGTGCTCGGCCGCGATCAGCAGGGTTGGCGCCTGCACTTGCGGCGCATAACGCCAGGATTCGTACTTGTCCCGCAATAGCCAGCGCACCGGAAAATACGGGAAATGCCCGGCAGCGATCTCCTGCAGGCTGTCAAATGGCGTCACCAGGACCAGTTTATTCACTGAACGCCGGCTCGCCACCTGCACCGCGATACCGCTACCCAGGCTGCGCCCGACCACTACCACGTCGGGGTGTTCGCGTGCGACGCGGTCGAACAGCGCCAGTGCATCGGCAACCAGTGCAGCTTCGCTTGGGGAACCCGCGCTTCCCAGATAGCCGCGGTAATGCAGCAGATACAAGGCGCGATCCGGAAAAGCCGCCTCCAGCAGCGGCAGGCTCGCGGTGACGTCTTCGGCATTGCCGCCCAGGTAAATCAGCGCCTG
>DAMABW010000177.1:0-8946 GCA_031999925.1 Massilia sp.
AGCCGAGATCTGCTTGATGGTTTTCATCGCATCCTGGTACATCGCCATGGTTTTTTCCAGGTTGATGATGTGGATCTTGTTGCGATGACCGAAGATGAACGGTGCCATCTTTGGGTTCCAGAAACGGGTCTGGTGGCCGAAGTGAATACCGGCTTCCAGCATTTCGCGCATAGTAACGGACATGTAATTCTCCAGGGTTAAATTCTTGAATAACGACCAGTCACCTCGAGGGCACCCTTGTCGGTCGCATTCGCGATTTGAATAAATAAAATAGACTACTTTGACAACATTGCCCGATCAGGATCGGAGCAACCCGAGATTCTAGCGGGATTCCGGTTGTATATCAAGCTTTGTCATGATTCGAAGCGCTTCACGCGGGGCGGATACGTACGTAATGCGTGGGCACGTCACTGATGCCACTGGCATCAATGACCCCACCCTACCTATTCGAAGTCAGTGACCGTTGCATACCTAGGGTGGGCGCCCCGTGCCCACGCGTTCACATGCATCACTTATAATGCGGAGGATATTGCAGCGAGTGAAATGGTTGCTCGACTGTTACGCGCTGTTACGAATAAATACTGATCGCTTTAGCAGAAACCCTTATGTCCATCTCCATCAAAACGCCAGAAGAAATCGAAGGCATGCGCATCGCCGGCCGCCTCGGCGCCGAAGTGCTCGACTACATCACGCCCTTCGTGAAGCCGGGCGTGACCACCGCCGAACTCGACCGCCTGTGCCACGAGTACATGGTCAAGGTCCAGGGCACCACCCCTGCCCCGCTGAACTACCAGCCGCCGGGCTATCCGCCCTACCCGAAATCGGTCTGCACCTCGCTCAACGACGTGATCTGCCACGGCATCCCGAACGACAAGCCGCTGAAAGACGGCGACGTGATGAACATCGACGTCACCGTCATCACCAAGGATGGCTTCCACGGCGACAACAGCCGCATGTTCTTTATCGGCAAACCGTCGATCATGGCCAAGCGCCTGGCGGAAGTCACCTATGAATGCATGTGGCTCGGCATCAGCAAGGTCAAGCCGGGCGCGCACCTGGGCGACATCGGTCACGTGATCCAGCAGCACGCGGAAAAGCACGGCTACAGCGTGGTGCGCGAGTTCTGTGGCCACGGCATCGGCCGCGTCTTCCACGAAGAGCCTCAGGTCCTGCACTACGGTAAACCGGGCACCCTGGAAAAGCTGGAGCCGGGCATGATCTTCACTATCGAGCCGATGATCCACGCCGGCAAACGCGAGATCAAGGCCCTGCCCGACGGCTGGACCATCAAGACCAAGGACCGCAGCCTGTCGGCCCAGTGGGAACACATGATCCTGGTGACCGACACCGGTTACGAGGTGCTGACCCAGTCCGCCGGCACCCCGCCGCCCCCAAGCATCGTGCTGCCGGCCGCCACCGCCGTGCCGGCATAACGTTCGAGGTTAAGGAAACCGCCATGCCAGCCGCGCAGCTCGACGAAGCCCGTCCCGAACTCAGGCAGAAGCTGAAGGCCGAACGCGAGGCGCTGTTCGAGCGCTTCCGCCACGACGACCGGCCCGAGAAGCTGCTGCGCAGCCTGCGCCGCAGCGTCGACGGCATCCTGGGCGAAGCCTGGCGCGCGGCGCGCCTGCCCGCCAGCACCGCCCTGGTGGCGGTCGGCGGCTATGGGCGCGGCGAGCTGTTTCCCTACTCCGACGTCGACGTCCTGATCCTGCTCGGCGCCGCGCCCGACGCGATCACCCAGGCCAAGCTGGAAAACCTGGTGCAGCTGCTATGGGACCTGGGCCTGGAGATCGGCCACAGCATCCGCACCGTGGACGAATGCCTGAGCGAGTCGGCCGCCGACATCACCGTGCAAACCAGTTTGCTGGAAGCGCGCCTGATCACCGGCGACGCGGCCCTGTTCGGCCAGCTGCAGGCGCGCTACCGAGAAGCCCTCGATCCGCAAGCCTTTTTCCAGGCCAAGACCGCCGAGATGCGCCTGCGCCACGCGAAGTACGAGTACACCGCCTTTGCGCTGGAGCCGAACTGCAAGGAAAGCCCGGGCGCGCTGCGCGACTTGCAGGTGATCCTGTGGGTGGCGAAAGCGGCGGGCCTGGCCAACTCCTGGGGCCAGCTGGCCACGCGCGGCCTGATCACGCGTGTGGAAGCGCGCCAGCTGATGGAAAAGGAACGGGCCTTCAAGGATATCCGCGTGCGCCTGCACCTGCAGACCAAACGGCGCGAAGACCGCCTGCTGTTCGACGTGCAGACGGCGATTGCGGAGTCGTTCGGGTTAGTGGCAGATCCGCCCGGCGCGGGGGCGCGACGGGCTTCCGAATACCTGATGCAGCGCTACTACTGGGCGGCGAAGACCGTCACCCAGCTGAACACGATCCTGCTGCAGAACATCGAGGCGCGCCTGTTCCCGCAGCCGACGGTGCCGCGTCCGATCAACGATTGCTTCAACGAGGTGAACGGTTTCATCGACATCGTGCGCGACGATACCTTCGAGACCACGCCGTCCGCGGTGCTGGAGATCTTCGTGGCGATGACCGAGCGCCCCGACATCAAGGGCATGACCGCGCGCACCACGCGCGCCCTCTGGCATGCGCGCAACCTGATCGACGACGACTTCCGCGCCGACCCGCTGAACAAGGCGCGCTTCCTGCGCATATTGAAGGCGCCGGTCGGTCTGGTGCACGCGCTGCGGCGCATGAACGAATTCGGCGTGCTGGGACGCTACCTGCCGAACTTCCGCAACATCGTCGGTCAGATGCAGCACGACCTCTTCCACGTGTACACCGTGGACCAGCACATCATGATGGTGGTGCGTAACCTGCGCCGCTTCACGATGAGCGAGCACGCCCACGAATACCCCTTCTGCAGCGCCCTGATCGCCAACTTCCGCGACCGCTGGCTGCTGTATGTCGCCGCCCTGTTCCACGACATCGCCAAGGGCCGCGGCGGCGACCACTCGGAACTCGGCAAGACCGACGCCTTCGAATTCTGCCGCGACCATGGCTTATCGGAAGCGGACACCGAACTGGTGGTGTTCCTGGTCGAGCAGCACCTGACCATGTCGCAGGTGGCGCAGAAGCAGGACTTGTCGGACCCGGACGTGATTGCCGCCTTTGCCGGCGTGGTGAAGGATGAGCGCCACCTGACCGCCTTGTACCTCCTGACCGTGGCCGACATCCGCGGCACCAGCCCCAAGGTGTGGAATGCCTGGAAGGCCAAGCTGCTCGAAGACCTGTACCGCATCACCCTGCGCGTGCTCGGCGGCGAGCCGCATTCGGCCGACCGCGAACTGCGCATGCGCCAGCAGGAAGCCTTGGCCACGCTGCGTTTGTTCGGCCTGCCGGCGAATGCCCACGAAGCGCTGTGGGACCAGCTCGACGTGGTCTACTTCCTGCGCCACGACGCCTCCGACATCGCCTGGCAGACGCGCTGCCTGCACGACAAGCTGGGCAGCGCACGCCCGGTCGTGAAGGCGCGCCTGGCGCCGATCGGCGAAGGCTTGCAGGTCACGGTCTACATCAAGGACCAGCCCGACCTGTTCGCCCGCATCTGCAGCTACTTCGACCGCAAGAACTTCAGCATCCTCGACGCCAAGATCCACACTACGCGCGACGGCTATGCGCTCGACACCTTCCTGGTCACCGATGCCACCTTCGCCAAGCATTACCGCGACATCATCAGCCTGATCGAGCACGAGCTGTGCGAGCTGCTGGTATCGCAAGCGCCATTGGGTGCGCCGACGCGTGCGCGCCTGTCGCGCCTGTCGCGCCACTTCCCGATCACGCCGACCGTGGAGATGCGCCCGGACGAACGCGGCCAGTACTACCTGCTGTCGATCGCCGCCCACGACCGTACCGGTTTGCTGTACGCGATCGCGAACGTGCTGACGCGCCACCGCATCAACCTCCACACCGCCAAGATCATGACCCTGGGCGAACGCGTCGAGGACGTGTTCCTGGTCGACGGCCCCAACCTGAACAACCCGCGCGTCCAGGTCCAGCTCGAAACCGAGCTGCTGGATGCGCTGTCCAATTAATCTTTTTTCGTATTTGCCTCATGACCGAACCGCTCCGCCTTTCCAAACGTATGTCCGAACTCGGCCTGTGCTCGCGCCGCGAAGCCGATGAATGGATCGCCCGCGGCTGGGTGCGGGTCGACGGCAAGGTGGTGTCCGAACTGGGCAGCAAGGTGCTGCCTTCGCAACGCATCACGGTCGAACGCCAGGCCGCGGCCGAGCAGTCGAAACGGGTGACCGTATTGATCAACAAGCCGGTCGGCTATGTCAGCGGCCAGGCCGAGGACGGCTATACGCCGGCGGTGGCCCTGATCAAGGCGGAGAACCGCTGGGCCGACGATCCGTCTCCGGAGAACTTCCACCCGACCCAGCTGCGTTCGCTCGTGCCGGCCGGGCGCCTGGACATCGATTCGGTGGGCCTGCTGGTGCTGACCCAGGACGGACGCATCGCCAAGCAGCTGATCGGCCAGGACACCAGTATCGACAAGGAATACCTGGTGCGGGTGCAGTACACCAAGCCGGGCAAGCTGCCCGACGCCGACCTGAAGAAGCTGAACCACGGCCTGTGGATGGATGGCAAACCGCTGCTGCCGGCCAAGGTGCGCTGGCAGAACGACGACCAGCTCAGCTTTACCCTGAAGGAAGGCAAGAAGCGCCAGATCCGCCGCATGTGCGACATGGTGGGCCTGAAGGTGGTGGGCCTGAAGCGGGTGCGCATCGGCCGCGTCAAGCTCGGCGACCTGCCGGTGGGCCAGTGGCGCTACCTGGGCGCGGACGAGGCATTCTGACGACACCCCGCCGGTCGGAAGGGCCGGCGACCGCACGAAACGTCCAGCTTACGACGCTTTTCGTCTTGCCCCTGGTTGTCTATTTTACCACTCGCATTGCCTTGGCGAAATATATGCTATAGTTTCCGGATAGCGTACTTACTGCGCCCTTCCGACTCCCACAGCTCCCTCCGACACCATGCGTACCCCATTCCGGGCAGGCTTCGCGCTGCTCCTTTGTTCGCTGCTGGCCGCGCGCGCCACGGCCGCCGCCCCTGCCCCGGCGGCGCCGGTCTATAACTTCTCGCCGGTCAACCAGTACAACCTGCAGGTCTCGGCCAGCTTCTGGAACCCGATCGTGCGCTACGTTTCGCAAAAGAGCGGCGTGCGCCTGAACCTGAAGCTGGGCCGCACCTCGGCCGACACCACCAGCTATGTGCTGGCCAAGGAAGTCGACTTCGCCTTTACCAATCACCTGTTCAGCCCCGAGCGCAGCAAGATGGGCTGGACCGTGTTCGGCCGCCGCAACGCCGAGCCGGTGCGTGCCCAGATCGTGGTGCCGGCCGATTCGCCGGTCCGGCGCCTGTCGGAACTGGCCAACAGCACCGTGGTGTTCCCGGGTCCGGAAGCGCTGATCGCCTACAAGGTGGCCTACGCCCAGCTGCTGCGCCAGGGCGTGCCGGTCACGGTCGCCTTCGGCGGCAACATGGACGCCGCCTTTACCCAGATGTTCAGCGGCCGCGCCAGGGCCGCCGGCGCCAATTCGCAACTGGTGGAAAATTATGCCGGGCGCGAGGACAAGCGCTTCCGGGTGCTGTGGAGCTCGGCCCCGTTCAACGACCTGGCCCTGATGGCCTCGCCGCGCGTGCCGGCGGCCCAGGTGCGCGCCGTGGCCGCCGCCTTTTTGAACATGCACAAGGACCCGGAAGGCCGCCGCATCCTCGAGAATGCCTCGGAACTGATCCACGCGCCGGAACTGCTCTCCTTTGTCCCGGCGACCGACGCCGACTATGCGGCTTACCGCAGCTTCTACCAGGCCGCCCCGGCCGAACTGCGCTAGGACCATGCCCGCCGTGATCAAGTTGCCCGCATTGCTGGTTCGCCTGCACCAGCTCCTGCTGCCGCGCTCCCTGGTCGGCCGCGTGTTCACGCTATTCGCGCTGAGCATGCTGCTGTTCGTGGTGACCGGCCTGGGCATGTTCTACCGCCACCAGTTCCTGCAGCACATCGAGGAAACCCAGGACGCGGCCGCCACCCTGGTGGAAGTGGCCTCGCAGGCGGTCGAGGACAGCGCGGTGATCGGCGACTACGACACCGTCAAGCGCACCCTGTCGACCATGATCGTGCAGTCGCCCTTCCGCAGCGCCACCTTCATCGACCTCGACGGCGGCGTGATCCGCGTGGTCTCGGCGCCGGATACCTTCCATGCGCCGGCGCCGGACTGGATGACGCACCGCGTGACGCGCGCGCTGTTCGACGTCAACCGCGTGGTCTCGGTCGGCGGCAAGGACTACGGCGTGCTGCGCCTGTCGTTCGACGAACGCAAGCTCGCCGCCCAACTCTGGTTGCTGCTGTTGCAGTCGGCCGGCCTGGCGGCGATCGCCCTCGTGGTGAGCCTGTCGATCGCCCGCTTCCTGCTGGCGCGCTGGCTGCAGAACCTGGGCCGCCTGCGCTTTTATGGCGACGAGGGCGCGGCCGGCGCCGGCCTCGAGGAAGCCCCGGACGCCGACGCGCCGCTGGAAATCCGCGAAGCGATCCAGGCCGTCAACCGCAGCGCCGCCAGCATGCGCGACCAGTACGGCCAACGCATCTCCGCACTGATGAGTTCCCTGGTCCAGCACAAGAGCGCGCTCGACCAGGCCGCCATCGTCTGCGAAGTCGACCGCGAAGGCCGCATCACCGCCGTCAACGACCAGTTCGTGCGCCATACCGGCCATACCCGCGACGAGTTGATCGGCGCCGCGCTGGCACAGGCCGGCGCGCCCCTGGCCGGCAGCGGCCGCGCCTGGAGCCCGTCGAACAGCGTCTGGAACGGCGAAGTGGTAGTGCCCTCGCGCGATGGCGAACGCCAGTGGCGCCGCACCGTGGTGCCGATCTTCGACGGCGCCGGGCTGGTGGAAAAGTACATCTGCATCGATTTCGATATCACCGAGCGCAAGGAATTCGAGGACGCCATCGTCCAGAACGCCAAGCGCCAGGGCCTGCTGGCCCGCCTCGGACGCAAGGCGCTCGAAGCCGGCCCGTTGCCGGACCTGTTCGCGATGGCCACCCAACTGGCCTGCGAAGGCATCGGCGTGGCCCACGCCGCGGTGTTCGCCTTCGACGCCGACCGCGGGACCGCGGCGTTGCAGGCCGGCGCCGGCTTCCCGGCGCGCGCCGCAAGCCAGCCCTTCCCGCACTTCCCGGGCCCGGGCTCGACCGAGTCGCTGGCGCGCTGGGGCCGCACCCTGCTCGGCGCGCACCAGGCAGACAGCAGCATCGAGGTCTTCATCGTCTGCCACGACCGCCTGTATGGCGCCCTGAGCGTGTACGCGCCCGAGGCGCGCACCTTCCAGGAACACGAGGACGGCTTCCTGAACGGCCTGGCCAACATCCTGGCCACCGCCATCGAACGCGAGGACGCGAAGAGCCGCCTGACCTACCTGGCCCAGTACGACGCCCTGACCGGCCTGCCGAACCGGCACCGCCTGTCGATCTGCCTGGAAGAAGCGATCGCCGACGCGGCCGCCGGCGGGCACGGCGCCAGCGTCATGTTCATCGACCTCGACCGCTTCAAGAGCGTCAACGACATGATGGGTCACAGCGTCGGCGACGAACTGCTGGCCCAGGCCAGCCGCCGCCTGCAGGACTGCGTGCGCACCGGCGACGTGGTGGCGCGCCTCGGCGGCGACGAGTTCGCGGTGGTGCTGCCGCGCCTGGGCAGCACGGAGGAAACGGAAACCATCGCGCGCTGCATCGTCGACGCCCTGGCGCGGCCCTTCATGCTGCAGGGCCAGCAGATCTTCGTGTCGGCCAGCGTCGGCATCGCCGGCTATCCGCACGACGGCCAGGACGCGGCGACCCTGTTGAAGAGTGCCGATACCGCCATGTACAGCGCCAAGAACAGCGGCCGCAACAGCTTTCGCTTCTTCGAGGCCGCGATGCACGCCAACGCGGCCCGGCGCCTGCAACTCGAGACCGACCTGCACCTGGCGCTGGAGCGCGGCGAATTCGAACTGCACTACCAGCCCAAGCTGCGCCTGGACAGCGGCGCGGTGAGCGGCTTCGAAGCCCTGCTGCGCTGGCGCCACCCCGAGCGCGGCCTGGTCTCGCCGCTGGACTTCATCTCCATCCTGGAAGACACGGGCCTGATCTTGCCGGTGGGCGAATGGGTGATCGCCGACGTCTGCCGTCAGCTCGGCGTGTGGAGCGAGACGCTGGAGAATGTGCCGCCGGTGGCGATCAACCTGTCGGCGCGCCAACTGGCGCATGCCGGCCTGCCCGAGACCGTGCGCGCGATCGTGTCCGCGGCCGGGATCGATCCGCGTTTGCTGGAGTTCGAGCTGACCGAGTCGATGCTGATGGCCGATCCGGAAGCGGCGGTGGCGATCTTGTCGAACCTGAAGGCGCAGGGGATGCGGCTGTCGGTGGACGATTTCGGCACCGGGTATTCGAGCCTGGCGTACTTGAAGCGCTTCCCGCTGGATGCGCTGAAGATCGACCGCACGTTCGTGCGGGACCTGCCGACGGATGGGGACGATGCGGCGATTACCAAGGCGGTGATCAGCCTGGCGCACAGCCTGAACTTGAAGGTGGTGGCGGAAGGGGTCGAGACCATTGGGCAGGTGCGGGTGCTGGAGGCGTATCAGTGCGATGAGATCCAGGGGTATTACGTGAGCAGGCCGCTGCCGGCGGCAGCGGCGGCGGCGTTGTTGGTGGAGCGGGCGGTGCTGGCGGCGTGATGTTTGTGGCCGTTTGCATGGTGCGCCGTTGATCGACGGGTGAGACCGCGTGGACACAGGTGTCCACCCTACGGGCGTCGGTGTGCAAGCTGTGACATTGGTGGGTTCGAGAACCCACCCTACGAAGCCTTTTGCCGTCGAGGCGCGCAGCGCCGCGCCACCGGCGCCAACCGTAGGGTGGGCTCTTGAGCCCACGCGGATCAAACGCACCGATACCGCCACA
>DAMABW010000178.1:0-8943 GCA_031999925.1 Massilia sp.
CGTGACCGGATCGAGCGCGCCCGAGAGCAGCAGGGCCGGCGCGGCGATCTTCGCCGGCGCGGCGTAGGGCACGGCCGGCACCTTCATGTCCTTGCACAGGCTCGGGATGCGCTCGGCCAGCGGGCGCGTGAGCAGGGCGTTGTCTTCCTTGACCAGTTCCGGCGTCATGCGCGGCACGTCCTCGGCGCAGACCACGGCCAGGTGCAGCAGCAGGGCGCTGGAGCCGTCGCTGGCGAAGTCGCCGGCGATATTGTGGCGCGCGATGAAGGGTTCCCAGCGGCCGTTGTAGGCGCTGTGCAGCAGGAAGGGCAGGCGGCGCGCGTCGGCCGGCGAATACAGGATGTTGTGGACCGTGCCGAGGAAGCGCTGGCCGGTCATGGTGAAGCTGACCGGCGCGGCGGTACGCGGGTCGGCGATCGAAAGCTTGATGCCGCTTTCGGTGCGTTTCACCAGCGCGTCGAATTCGGTGCGCAGGTTGGGGTAGGCCTTCTTGCAGGCGGCATTCTCGGCGCACTGGGCGAACAGCTTTTCCAGCGCGGCGTTGGCGTCGCGCCCGCCGGCCGGGATCACCTGGTCGGGTGCGGCCACGCCGTCGAGCACCAGGGTGCGCACGCTGCCGGGGAAGGCGCGTGCGTAGGCCTGGCCGAGGCGGGTGCCGTAGGAGCCGCCCCAGACGTTCACCTTGCCGTAGCCGAGCGTCTTGCGCACCTGTTCCAGGTCGTGCGCGGCCGCCGCAGTGGTGTAGGCGCCGAAGGGCGCGCGGCTGTTCGCGATGCAGGCGCGGACCTCGGCTTCGAGCTCGGTGTCGCTCATGGTCTCGTGTTCGGGACGGCTTTCGCAATCGAGCTTGCCCGACAGGCCGGTACCCCGCTGGTCGATGAAGACGATGTCGCGGGTGGCGCGCACGCGCTTGAAGGCGGCCGAGAGCAGGGGCAGGACTTCGCTGCCGGCCTGGCCGGGGCCGCCGGCGAGCACGAACAGCGGATCGCTGCGCGCCGCTTCGCGGAAGGCCGGCGCCACCGTCACGTGAATCCTGGTGGCGGGGCCGTTCGGTTTGCTGTAATCGAGAGGAACGGTCAGGGCCAGGCAGCGCAGCGTATCCTCGGTGCCGGGCAGGTGGCAATTGCGCGTAGCCGCTTTCGAAGCGGCCGGCGCGGCCTGGACGGCACTCGACACGAGCAGCGCGCACAGGGGTAGCAGGATGGATCGAATCTTCACGTAAGCTCCTCAGACAATTGATCCATACTAATTTGGCATCAATTCGCCGGTCAACCCAAAAGTTTCATTTAAGAACACTTTTGCATGCATATGTGTTCGTCGAGTCTAGTTGTGATATGGAACATGACTTTGCGCAAGCTCACCATGCATGGGCCTTGATGGGCATGGATGCGACAGCGGAAAGAGGCCGGCTTGACGCTGGTGCGATAAACGCGGTATGATCGTCGGCTTTCCATTTGCTCTGGAAAAGACAATAAGGCAGAGTCCGCAGTAACCCTTGCGGAACCACCATTTGAGCAATTTACCTATTTAGGAAGTCAACATGAAAACTTTTTCCGCTAAGGGCCATGAAGTCCAGCGCGACTGGTTCGTGATTGACGCGACGGACTTGGTCCTCGGACGTGTTGCCAGCGAAGTGGCACTCCGACTGCGCGGCAAACACAAACCGGAATTCACTCCGCACGTCGATACCGGTGACTACATCGTCGTCATCAACGCAGGCAAACTGCGCGTGACCGGCACCAAGGCCACCGCCAAGACCTACTACCGTCACTCGGGCTACCCGGGCGGTATCTACGAAACCAACTTCCTGAAAATGCAACAGCGCTTCCCGGGCCGTGCCCTGGAAAAGGCTGTCAAAGGCATGCTGCCTAAAGGCCCACTCGGCTACGCCATGATCAAGAAGCTGAAAGTGTACGCGGAAGGTTCGCACCCGCACGCCGCACAGCAACCACAAGCACTGACCCTCTAAGGAACTGACATGATCGGTAACTACAACTACGGCACTGGCCGTCGCAAGAGTGCAGTCGCTCGCGTGTTCATCAAAGCCGGCACCGGCCAGATCATCGTGAACGGCAAGCCAGCTGCGGATTACTTCTCGCGCGAAACCGGCCTGATGGTCATTCGCCAGCCGCTGGAACTGACCGGCAATGTCGAGCGTTTCGACATCAAGGTCAACGTGCACGGCGGTGGTGAGTCGGGCCAGGCAGGCGCCGTTCGTCACGGCATCACCCGCGCCCTGATCGACTACGACGCAGGCCTCAAGGGCGACCTGGCACGTGCCGGTTTCGTCACCCGTGACGCCCGTGAAGTCGAGCGTAAGAAAGTCGGCCTGCGTAAAGCACGTCGCGCCAAGCAGTTCTCGAAGCGTTAATCGCTGGGCAGCCTTTGTGCTGCTTTACTGCTGGACAAGAAAGCCACCTTCGGGTGGCTTTTTTCATTTCTGCCTGGCTGCGCACGCTTTTTGTGCACTGCAAAATTTTTACTGTTGGTTTCCCGCCGAATGTTCGGCAGCGCACGGCCAAGGCCGTTCGGGCGGGCTAGGCTGGGCAGTGACAATTTTGCAGGAGCACGATCGTGACGACAGGAGTAAAACGGATCAGCCTTGGCATCCAGGGCGGCGGCGCATTCGGCGCCTTTGGCTGGGGCGTGCTCGACAGCCTGCTGCAGGAAGAGCGGCTCGAGATCGGCGCCATCAGCGGCACCAGCGCCGGCGCCGTGAATGCAGCGGTCCTGGCCGACGGCTACGCCCAGGGCGGCGGGCGCGAGGGTGCGCGTGCTGCGCTGCAGTGCTTCTGGCGCGGCCTGAGCACGGCTGCCACCGTGGTCAGCCCGGTGCGCCCTTCGCCGTTCGACTGGGCCGCGGGCGGCGGCACCCTGGCCACCTCGCCGGGTTACCAGTTGATGCAGTTGTTCGCCGGCGTGCTGGCGCCGCCGGTATCGCCGCTGTCGATGAATCCGATGCAGCCGCTGCTGGCCACGCTGATCGATTTCGAGCGCGTGCGCAGCTGCGAGGAGATCGACCTCTTCATTCCGGCGACGAACATCCGCAGCGGCAAGGGCAGGGTATTCCTGCGCGAAGAGCTCGACGCGCGCATGATCGCCGCCTCGGCCTGCTTGCCCTACGTGTTCGCGCCGGTCGTGATCGACGGCGAAGCCTACTGGGACGGTAGTTTCGTCGGCAATCCTTCCTTGTCCCCCTTGGTGAGCAATGGCCCGGCCGACATCGTCATCATCCAGAACAACCCGATCGCCCGGCCCGGCTTGCCGATGACCATGAGCGACATCCAGAGCCGCACCAGCGAGATCGCTTTCAACATCAGCTTCGTGCGTGAGGTGAGCACGATCCGCCACCTGGGCGCCGTGGTCGATGCCGAGGAAAGCAATGTCGTGCACGCGGCCGGTGTGCGCCTGCACCTGATCAGCGGCAACGAAGAACTGCAGCAGCTGGATTTGTCGAGCAAGTTCAATACCGAATGGCTCTTCCTGCTGCACCTGCACGACCTGGGCGTGGCCACCGCGGAGCGCTGGCTGGACGAACACTTCGACTACGTCGGCAAGATGTCGACCATGGATCCGGTGCCGGTGCACGATGCGGAGCGCCTGACCGGCACCTGATCGAGCGGCCATGCAATATTTGCAAGATTGGCTCCGGATGCAAATATTCTTTGCATGCCTGCGCCAGGGGCCGGACATGCCGCGCGCCGCGCCGATGCGGTGAGGCTGTTAAAATTGCAGCCTCGGCCCGGCTGGGCGTTCATTTTACAGAGGAAAGAACATGATCAAAGTTGGCATCGTTGGCGGAACCGGATACACGGGCGTGGAACTGCTGCGGCTGTTGGCCGCGCATCCCGACGTGGAGCTGACCGCGATCACCTCGCGCAAGGAAGATGGCCTGCCGGTGGCCGACATGTTCCCGTCGCTGCGCGGCCGCGTGAACCTGGCCTTTTCGGCGCCGGACAAGGCCGACCTGACCCAGTGCGACGTGGTCTTCTTCGCCACCCCGCACGGCGTGGCCATGGCGCAAGCCCCGGCCCTGCTGGCCGCCGGCGTGAAGGTCATCGACCTGGCCGCCGACTTCCGCCTGAAGGACCGCGCCGCCTTCGAAAAATGGTACAAGATCGAGCACACCGCCCCGGATCTGATCGAGGAAGCCGTATACGGTCTGCCTGAGCTGAACCGCGAAGACATCAAGAAGGCACGCCTGATCGCCAATCCGGGCTGCTACCCGACCACGATGCAACTGGGCTTCGTGCCGTTGCTCAAGGCCGGCCTGATCGACGCCGACAGCCTGATCGCCGATGCCAAGTCGGGTGTCTCGGGCGCCGGCCGCAAGGCCGAGATCGGCACGCTGTTCTCGGAAGCCAGCGACAACTTCAAGGCCTATGGCGTGGCCGGCCATCGCCACACCCCGGAAACCTCGGCCCAGCTGCAGCGCTTCACCGACCAGAAAGTCGGCCTGATCTTTACCCCGCACCTGGTGCCGATGATCCGCGGCATGCACGCGACCCTGTACGCGCGCCTGACGAAAGACATCGACAACGCCGCCCTGCAGGAACTGTTCGAAGCCGAGTACAAGGATTCGGCCTTTGTCGACGTGATGCCGTTCGGCTCGCATCCGGAAACCCGCTCGACGCGCGGCTCGAACATGCTGCGCCTGGCGCTGCACCGTCCGGAAGGTACGAACACCGTCGTGATCCTGGTGGTGCAAGACAACCTGGTGAAGGGCGCTTCGGGCCAGGCCGTGCAATGCATGAACCTGATGTTCGGCCTGGACGAGACCACCGGTCTGCAACAGATCGCGCTGCTTCCATAAGACTGTTGTTACCCGGGTCAGGTGATTCCTACAGGCATTGCCTTACCAGAGCTAGATCAAGGTGGTAACTGTTGAGGGCGGTAAATTGGCCGATGCACTGGTTGATTTACTTGCCGCAACTTTTACTAACCTACAGGGGTGCCACCATGTTCGGTCGCAATTCGAAAAGCGAAATTGACAGCCTGATCGGCCTAGCCGCCCGCATCGAAGGCGACCTCTGTTTCAGCGGTGGCCTGCGCATCGACGGCGAGGTGCACGGCAACGTGCTGGCCAGCGAAGGCCCGGACAGCGTCCTGATCGTGTCGGAGCACGCGCGCATCGAAGGCGAGGTGCGCTGCGCCAACCTGGTGGTGAATGGCTACATCGCCGGCTCCGTCCATTCCACCGAGCTACTTGAATTGCAGCCGAAAGGCCGCATACATGGGGATGTCCACTATAAACTGCTCGAAATGCACGGCGGCGCCCTGGTGACCGGCAAGCTCACGCACCAGCCGGTGGGCGAGCCGGTATTTCACCTGGCGGAAGCGGCAAGGGCCGAAGCATGACCGGCGCGAACCGTCTATAATGGGCATAAATCGAAATTAATCAGGAGTTTATCCCATGACAGCAGTGGCCGAAGTGCAAGACTTTGACACCATCCCGACCCCGATCGTCTTCACCGACAGCGCCGCTGATAAAGTGGCACAACTGATCGAGGAAGAAGGCAACCCCGACCTGAAACTGCGCGTTTTCGTGCAGGGCGGCGGCTGCTCGGGCTTCCAGTACGGCTTTACCTTCGACGAAATCGTCAACGACGACGACACCACGATGGAAAAGAACGGCGTGCAATTGTTGATCGACTCGATGAGCTACCAGTACCTGGTCGGCGCGGAAATCGACTACAAGGACGACCTCGAAGGCGCCCAGTTCGTCATCAAGAACCCGAACGCCACCAGCACCTGCGGCTGCGGTTCGTCGTTCTCGGCTTGATGTCGTCGACGCCCTGGCCGGCGCATCTGCCGGCATAGGCGTTGGCAAGAGTGGTATAAAAAATCCAGGCAATGCCTGGATTTTTTTTGGTCATCCTTCGGGGATCGCGCCCTGTTCCTGCTGGTGTTCCGTCGACGAACCCGCCTTATCCTTGCCGAAACTCTCCCAATCCCATTTGCAGCTCTTCTGACGCTCTTCGTCGCTCATTGCGCGGATCGATGCGGCGGCTTTGGCATAGAAATCCTGATACAGGCTGGTCGCCTGAATGGCGTCGATGTCGTTTCCTTCTTCCTGCAAAGCCGAGCGCATCGCCTCCAGACCTTTGGCAACTTCGTTTGGCATCGATGCGCGGCAAGCGTCCGCACTGGCGTACGCAGTGGCGATGTAGTTCTCGATCACATCCCATTCCTGGGCATGCGCCGCCAGCGGCACGCATCCAAGGCCTGCGAGAATCAGGATCAGTCGGACAATGCGCATTTTTTTCTTTTAGAAGTAATGGAGATGTCTCGTCAGGCAGGGTAGAGCGCGCCCAGGATGCGCGGGCCGGCGGCGCCCGTTACCGCCGGCATATTGCCCGGTTGCCGCTCCATGAAGCGGTAACCCAGCCAGGCAAACGCCAGCGCCTCGACCCGGTTCGGCGCCACACCCAGCGCCGCGGTCGATTCCACTGCCACGTTCCCGCCCAGTGCAGCCGCCAGCGCCCGCAGCAGTGCGCCGTTGTAGGCGCCCCCGCCACACACATACACCGCGTCGACCTCGGCGCTTTCCTGCCGGATTGCATCCGCGATCGAACGCGCCGTTACTTCCACCAGCGTCGCTTGCACGTCCGCCGGCGCCAGGTCCGCGAACCCAGCCAGCCGCGCATCCAGCCAATCCATATGGAAGAGGTCGCGCCCGGTGCTCTTCGGCGCCGGCTGATGGAAATAAGGTTCCGCCATTAGCGCGTCCAGCAAGGCCGCATGCACACGACCGCTTGCACCCCAGGCGCCGTCGGCATCGTAGTCTTTCCCCTGATGTCGTCCGATCCAGCCATCCAGCAAGACATTTCCCGGCCCCGTATCGAAGCCCGTCACGCGTCCATCCGCGTTCAGCACGCTGATGTTGCCGATCCCGCCGATATTCACCACCACGCGCGCCGTACCCTTCTGGCCGAAGGCGGCCGCGTGGAAGGCCGGCACCAGCGGCGCACCCTGGCCGCCGGCGGCGATGTCGCGGCTGCGGAAGTCGGCGATCACATCGAGACCGGTCAGTTCGGCCAGCAGGGCAGGGTTGTTGGTCTGGCGCGTGAAGCCGAGTTCAGGCCGGTGGCGCACGGTCTGCCCATGCACGGCCACTGCCGCCACCGGACCCGGGGCGGCCGGCATCAGTTGTTGCACGCACTCGGCATAGCAGCGCGCCAGGCCATTCGCGGCCAGGGCTTCGCGTTCGATTTCGTTGTCGCCGTTCGCTTGCAGCGCCATCAGTTCGGCGCGCAGCGCCGGCGAAAACGGCACGAAAGCCGCCTCGAGCGTATGAATGGCGCCATCGCGGAAGTTGGCCAGCACGCCGTCGACACCATCCATGCTGGTGCCGGACATCAGACCTATATAAAGAGTGGAAGTCATCATTTGCCCATCATAAACGAAAGCCCCAAACAAAAACGCCTTCCGTGCAATGCAGCGGAAGGCGTTTCGAAGGAGGTGCCGCAGGCTTAGCGTGCAGCCATCGCGTTGCCGCCCGGGGTCAGCAGCGAGAAGCGGTGATTCATCTCGGCGGCAGCCATCTTGAAGCGTGCCAGTTCTGCCGAGGTCAGCGGTGCCTGGGTCAGGCCTTTGAGTGCGCTCGGATCGCGGGCGACATTGGCCACGCGGAACTCGTAGTGCAGGTGGGCGCCGGTCGACCAGCCGGTCGAGCCGACGTAGCCGATCACCTGGCCCTGGCTGACCTTGGCGCCCTTGCGCATGCCGGTGCCGATACGGCTCATGTGGGCATAGGCGGTGCTGTAGTTGTTCCAGTGCTTCAGGACGACCATGTTGCCGTAGCCGTTGCCCACGCCAGCGAAATCGACGGTGCCGTCGCCGGCGGCGCGGATCGGGGTGCCGGTTGGTGCGGCGTAGTCGATGCCCTTGTGCGCTTTCCACTTGCCCGAGATCGGGTGGATACGGTTCGAGAAGCCCGACGAGACGCGCGAGAAGGCGATCGGCGACTTGAGGAAGGCTTTTTTCAGCGACTTGCCGTCCAGGCTGTAGTAGCCGCCCTGCTTGCTGACTGGATCTTCGAACCAGACCGCCTGGTAGCTGGTGCCGCGGTTGATGAACTCGCCAGCCAGGATGCGGCCGGTCTTCACCATTTCGCCGTCGAGCCAGAAGGTTTCGTAGACGACGTTGAAACGGTCGCCGCGCTTGATGTCGTTGCGGAAGTCGATGTTGGTCGAGAACATCTGGACGATTTCGCTGACGACGGAATCCGGAATCGAGCCGCCGTCGACATTCGCGTCGGTGGCCGAATAGAGCGAGGAGGAGTTGATTTCGCGCGAACGCATTTCGACGCGGCGCTCGAGCTTGGCAGGTGCCTCGCTGGCGACGAAGCCGTCGCCCTTGCGTGCGATGGTCAGGATCGTCGGCGCGCTATCTTTACCAGGGATGGTGGCGCGCAGGGAAAGGAGCAGGCCGTTTTCATCGGTCTCGGCTTGCAGGCGCTTGCCGTTTTTCAGCGACAGCACGCGGCGGGCGAGTTTGTCGGTGCGGATGAACTTTTGTGCGTCGGCGTCGTCAACGCCCATGCGGCTCAGGGTGGAACCGATCGAGTCGCCGGAGCGAACGCTTTCCTGGCGGATGAATTGCTGCTCGTCTTCCTGCAGCGCGGCGATCTGGTCGGCCAGGTTCGGCAAGGCCAGGTTCTCGGCAACCGAGGTGACCGGCATGTCTGCCGGGTCGGGAGCGACCGGTGCCACTGCGACTGCACCGAATGCGCACAGTGCCAGGGCGACCGCGCCGGCGCCGACGATGCGGGTCTTGCGACTCGTCTCGGCCAGGCCGAACCAGCGTTTGCCGGTGATTTTATGTATAGGGTTCATGCAATCAGTTAAAATTTGCCGCTTGAACTTCCGACCATCTTTATTCTTGTTGTTTTGAAAAGTTTTCTGCAGGCAAGATTGATGGGATCGAGCATTATATCAAAAT
>DAMABW010000179.1:0-8876 GCA_031999925.1 Massilia sp.
CGCGTGCAGGGTGACGATGTTCGGTTCGTCCATGCTGAGGTCGGGATCGCGCTGGTAGAAGCTCCAGTAATCGGCGCGCGGCTTCACGTACAGGCCGCTGATGGTGCGCGGATCGTCGCCATACAGGCGCAACTGGACTACGCCGTTGGCATCGGTGACGCCGGAGGCCGGCAGCATGCCGCCGAACAACGATACCTCGGCTTCGGGCAGCGGCGTACCGTCCTTGGCGGCCACGGAAATGGTGACGTCCACGGCCGGGCCGCTGTAGGGTGTCAGCGAGGACACCAGGTCGGGCCGGCGCAGCATCGGATCGAGCAGCTGCAAATGCTGGTCGCGCTCGACGATGAGGCGCCCGCCGCCGCGCTGGTGCAGTTCGCCGGCCTGGCGGTCGGTCATGCGCGCCACCAGCACGCCTTCGCTGGCGCCGTCGATGCTGGCCGTGCCGACGCTGCTCCTGGCGCCGACCGTGTCGACGACGTCGATGTCGGGGCTGGCGCGCAATGCCTGTTCGACGACCGAGAGCGACAACGGCGCCATTCCGGCCGAGCCCAGGCCCAGGGTCCCGAAGCCGCCCTGCGGCTGGCGCGGCGCGACCAGGTATTTTTTCTTGCGCTCGCCGACTGCGCGGCCGCGCGTTTCCGGTACGGCGCCGTCGATGCCGCCGGCGCCGTCGAGCTGGCCGCCGTGTTCGGCACCGTCGGCGGGGGCGCCTTGGGGAGTCTTGGGCATGTCGTTTTCCTTTCGATCGTCGTGACCGGCCGGCTGTCCGGCGCGTCAGAACAGCGACAGCGGACTGTCCGGTTCGATCATTAACTGGTTGCGGGAACGTTGTTTGAGTTGTTCGGCGGTGGCCGGGTCGGTCTCGACGACCACCGTGTGCGGCGGCCCGGCGCTCGGGCCGATGGTGTCGACCAGGCGCACGGCCGGGTCGCCGCGGATGCTGTCGATGAAGCCGGCGAGCGCGGCGTTGTCGTCGGCGGTGGCGCGGACGATGTAGCGGGTCGGTGCTGGGGGACGCGGCATGGGCATCTTCTCCGATTGACCCTCCCGCCGGCAGGCAGGAGGGCATGGGCTGACAGGCGTAGGCGCGGTCAGTGCATGGTTTGCTGGCCGCCCATCTGCGCCAGCTGTGCCCCCTGCATCTGCTGCGCATAGGCCGCATACGGATCGACCGATTGCGGTATCAGGCGGGTCAGTTGGCCGGCGATGCCGCCGATCTGGCTGCCCAGTTGCTGGTTACCGAACTGGCTGCCGATGAAGCTGCCGATCGGCTGCGCATACTGGCCGGCCAGGCCCGCCAGGTCGGTCAACCAGCTCTGCGGCGCGATCTGGCCCTGGCCGCCTTGTCCCTGGCTGGCCTGTGCCTGGGCAGCCAGTTGGCGCTGCAGCACGACGGCCTGCTGCTGCAGTTGCTGCAAGGCCTGGTGCAGTTGCTGTTGCTGGGCCTGGATCTGTTGCAGTTGCTGCACCAGCGGGTGTTGCTGCTGCACGGCGCCGGCCTGGGCGTCCACGGACTGGGGCAGGAGGCCGCCGACCTGCTGCAGGCCGCCGCCGATGATGCCGCCGAGGGTCGGGTTTTGCGTGATCTGGCCGAACAGGTGGCCTGCAGGTTTCGCCAGTTTCTTGACGAAGCTGCCCCAGCCTTGCGGGGCAAGCTGCTCCATCTGGGCTTGCTGCTGCTGTTGCTGGAGTTGCTGCAACTGCTGCAGCTGTTGCAATTGCTGAAGTTGCTGCAATTGCTGGAGCTGCTGTTGCTGCGGCTGGCCGCCGTAGCCGGCCCCGGACGGGTCGGCGCTGAAGGGCGAGAAGCTGCCGAGCAGGCCGCCGGCGATTTCGCTGATGCGGCTGCCGAGATTGGGGTTGCCGAAGATATCGCCGATGTTGCGGCCGATGAAGCCGCCGGCGGGAGCGCCGAAGGCGCCACCCAGGAAGGCTTGCGGTGCGATCTCGGGCTGTCCAACTCCGTACTGCTGGAATTCGTTCATGCTCGACTCCTTGTGTGCAATGCGGCTGCCGGCAACAGTACCGGCGCATGGCACGCGACGGCGTGCCCGGCTGATGTCGATTCCCTTACACACGTGCTGCAAGCGGCCGCGTATGTGGCATCCGCGCTCCGGGTAAGGCCGGTGCGCCGATGAAGGGCAGGTGGCGGAGCGGTGTCCGCTTTCCTGCAGGTAGGCGTTGGACCGGGCGTGCCGTGCGAAGTTTGAGGCGTTTCGGCACCATGCCTGTTTCGCGGGAAGTGATTTGCGCTGGCGCAGACATGTAGCATTCAAGCCCGAAAAGCGGCGCCGCGGGGTCCGGCGCGGGCAGGGCGGCGCGCCCGCCCGCCAGCGCAATTCGGATAGAATGGCGCGCTTCCCTGCGGTAATCTTCTCGACCATGTCCCTGCATCCACACCAGAACACGACCCTGACCATCTTCTGCAAGGTCGTCGACAACTATGGCGATATCGGCATTTGCTGGCGCCTGGCGCGCCAGTTGCAACACGAGCACGGCGTGGCCGTCACCTTGTGGGTGGACGACCTGGAGAGCTTCCGCCGCATCTGCCCGGAGGTCGACCCGGAAGCCGGGGATCAATTTGTGCAAGGCGTGCGGGTGCGTCACTGGCGCGGCCAGGAAGGAAGCTACGCGCCCGGCGAGGTGGACGACATCGTCATCGAGTTCTTCGGCTGCGAACTGCCGCCCGGTTATGTCGAGGCCATGGCGCAGCGCAGTCCGCGCCCGGTCTGGCTGAACTACGAGGGACTCAGCGCCGAGGAATGGGTGGAAGGCTGCCACCGCCTGCCGTCGATGCATCCGCGCCTGAAGCTGACCAAGCATTTCTTCTTCCCTGGCTTCACGAACAAGACCGGCGGCCTGCTGCGCGAGCGCCTACTTGGCGCCGAGCGCGCGGCTTTCCAGGCGGACCCGGCGCGGATGGCCGCCTTCCTGCGCGGGCTGGGTCTGGCGCAGGGCGAGATCGACGCTTTCAAGGTATCGCTGTTCTGCTACCCGTTCGCCCCGGTGGCCGCGCTGTTCCAGGCCTGGGAAGAAAATGCGCAGGCCGTCACCTGCCTGGTGCCGGAAGGCGTGGCAGCGCAGGCCGTGCAGGCGTTCTTCGGCAGGCCGGCCGGGGCCGGCGACAGCGCCACGCGCGGCGCGCTGACCGTGCGCGTGCTGCCTTTCGTGGCCCAGCCCGATTACGACCGCCTGCTCTGGGCCTGCGACCTGAACTTCGTGCGCGGCGAGGATTCCTGGGTGCGCGCCCAGTGGGCGAACCGGCCTTTCGTGTGGCATATCTATTTGCAGGACGAAAACCTGCACCACAAGAAGCTGCGCGCCTTCCTCGACCGTTATGCCGTCGGGCTCGACAGCCTGAAGACTTTCTCGCTGCACTGGAACGGCGCCGGGCCGGGCGACGCGCAGGCCCAGGACTGGCCCGCACTGTGGTCGGCCCTGCAGGCCGAACTGCCTGCCATCGCCGCCAGGGCAGGGGCCTGGGAAGCGCAAATGTCGGAGAACGGTGACGTGGTGAGGAACCTGCTCGATTTCGCGGCCTCACTTCGTTAGGCGCGCGGCACATTCCATGCTATGATGCTCTGTTACTGCAACCCCTTTTATCGATCATACTTCATATGAAACCCGCAAAAGAAATCCGTGTTGGCAACATCATCATGGTTGATGAGAAGCCTTTTATCGTTCTGCGTTCCGACGTCAACGGCTCGAGCCGCACGGGCTTCACCTACAAGTGGAAGATGAAGAATCTTCTGACGAACGCTCCGCTGGAAAACGTGTTCCGTGGCGATGACAAGTTCGACGTCGTCGTGCTGGACAAGAAGCCGGTGACCTACTCGTACTTCGCCGACCCGCTGTACGTCTTCATGGATGAAGAGTACAACCAGTTCGAAATCGAAGAAGAGAACCTGGGCGACGCGCTGAACTACCTGAAAGACGGTATGGAATGCGAAGCCGTGTTCTACGACGGCAAGGCCATCTCGGTCGAACTGCCGACCATCATCGCACGCCAGATCGTGTACTCGGAGCCTGCAGTCAAGGGCAACACTTCGGGCAACGTCCTGAAGGAAGCGAAGATCGAGAACGCCATCGAAGCCCACCAGCACACCGTGATGGTGCCGCTGTTCGTGAGCCAGGACGACGTCATCGAAATCGACACCCGTACCAACGAATACAAGAAAGTCGTTCGTAACTGATCGATGTTCCTGTAGAAAAAACGCTGCCCCTCACGGCAGCGTTTTTTTTCGTCCCTGCATTCCGAACCCAGCGGTATCGGGCGCGCGGCGCTGCTATTCTATTGCTCTAATAAATGATAAGGAGCGGAAATGGATCGCAGGGACTTCGTTCGATTCGGCATGGCGGCCGGCGCATTCGCGGGTGTCATTAGCCCGGCGGCAGCGGTGGTGCCCAAGCCCAGGCCGCGCGCCGAGTCCGACATCCTCGACGCCGGCGTGCGCGAACAGGGCGCGGCCATGGCGGCCGGCACCATCACCTCGCACACCCTGGTGCAACGCTACCTGGCGCGCATCGCCGCCATCGACAAGGCCGGGCCGCGCCTGAACGCCGTCATCGAAACCAACCCCGAGGCCCTGAAGATCGCCCAGGAGTGCGACCGCGAGCGCGCCGGCGGCAAGCTGCGCGGGCCGCTGCACGGCATCCCCGTGCTACTGAAAGACAACATCGCCACCGGCGACCGCATGTGCACCACCGCCGGTTCGTTGGCCCTGGACGGCGTACGCGCCAGCCGCGATGCCTTTGTGGCGGCGCGCCTGCGCGCGGCCGGCGCCGTCATCATCGGCAAGACAAACTTGTCGGAATGGGCAAACATGCGCTCGACGCATTCGGTGAGCGGCTGGAGCGCGCGCGGCGGCCAGACGAAGAATCCCTATGCACTCGACCGCAACCCGAGCGGCTCCAGTTCCGGTTCCGGCGCCGCGATCGCCGCCAGCCTGGCGACACTGGCGGTGGGCACCGAGACCGACGGCTCGATCGTCTCGCCGGCCTCGAGCTGCGGCATCGTCGGCCTGAAGCCGACCCTGGGCCTGGTCAGCCGCAGCGGCATCATCCCGATTGCGCACTCGCAGGACACCGCCGGCCCGATGACGCGCAGCGTGGCCGACGCCGCCCTGATGCTGGCCGCCATGACCGGCGTCGACCCGGACGATGCGGTAACCAAAGAGAGCCAGGGCAAGGTCGGCGATTACGCGGCGGCCCTGCGCCTCGACGGCCTGCGCGGCAAGCGCATTGGCGTGACGCGCAATTTCTTTGGCGGTAGCACGGCGGTCGACAAGATTGTCGAGGAAGAGTTGGCGCTATTGAAGGCGCAGGGCGCGGTGCTGGTCGACGTCGAACTGCCGAACAGCGACAAGTATGGCGAGTCGGAAATGGCGGTCCTGCTGCACGAGTTCGCGCCCGACCTGCAAGCCTGGCTGGCGGCCTACGCGCCGCATGCGCCGGTGAAGAACATGGCCGACGTGATTGCCTTTAACGAGCGGCAGGCTGCGCGCGAAATGCCGTATTTTGGCCAGGAACACTTGATTGCGGCTGGAGGCAAGCGCAGACTCGACGCCAAAGCGTACCGCGAGGCCCTGGCCAACAACCTGCGCTACACGCGCGAAGAGGGCATCGACAAGGTGTTGCGCGCGCATCGCCTGGATGCGCTGGTGGCACCGACCGGCGGCGTGGCCTGGCTCACCGACTACATCAACGGCGACCACTACGGCATGAGTTTTTCGTCGCCGGCGGCGGTAGCGGGTTTCCCGCACATCACGGTGCCGGCCGGCTACACGCGTGGCTTGCCGGTGGGGTTGTCCTTCGTCGGTACCGCGTATACGGAAGCGGCGCTGATCGGCATGGCCTATGCCTACGAACAGGCATCGCGCCGGCGCCGCGCGCCGACTTTCCCGGCCACGGTCAACGTCAAGGCGTAAGGCTGGCGCGCATGGCGGCCACAGTTCAGCTGTAGTTCAGCTTTGACTCCAGCGGGAATTCAGCCGCGCTTGGCGCGCTCGAAGGCCGGTCCCCACAGCGGGTGGCCTTCCTCGCCGGGTTCCAGCGAGAACGTGGGGTCGATCTTCAAGGCTTTTTCGAAGGCCTGCTGGCATTGCTTCGGGCGCGAGGTGACGCAGTAGCTGAAGGCGGTGTACTTCAGCGCCGTGGTGCGGGTGCCGAGTGGAGCGCCGCTGCGGATGTCGTTCGAGTTCAGGCGCTTGATGGCGCCGTTGAAGTCGCCTTCGTTGTAGAGGCGGATGCCTTCGCGCAGGGCCACCTGCTCGCGTCCGCTCGACGCTTCGGACCGCGCTTCGGCGCGCGGTCGGCTTTCGGCGCGCGGCTCGGGGCGCGACTCGACTTTCGGGTGATTGCTCGAGGGGTTGCGTTCGAGCAGCGGCGCGATCTGGGCGCAACCGCCGAGCGTGCCTGCGGCGAGGATGGTCAACAGCAAGCGATGCTGCAGGAATCGGTTCATCGTTTATCTGCCTCCCTCGGCTTGCGCCGTGAAATCGTGTTCGATGGTCGCGCTTTCCGTAGCGCCGGCATTGACCGTCATCACGTGCTCCGCGAAGTTCGGATTCACGATGCGGATCGTGTGCTGTCCCTGGCCCAGCGTCAGGCGCTTGACCGGCGGGCTGACGCCGCGGTCGACGCCGTTCACGTAGACCGTGCCCCAGGGCTTGATCATCAATTTATAGGTGGTGCCGTTGATGACGGCGTCGGCCTGGCCGGCGGCCGGAGCCGTGCCGGCGGGTGCGGCACTGGCAACAGGCGGCAGGGCGGATGGCGCGGCGGCCGTATCGACGGTGGCTGCCGCGGCGGCCTCGGTGCCGGGCGTGACCACGGCCTCGCCGGCGTCCAGTCCTTGCGGCGCCGGTTCCGCTGTGGCGCCTTGCTGCGGCGCGGAAACGGCAACCAGGTCGTTCGAATTATCCTGGTTCAAGTGCATATACAAGGCGCTGCCGGCCGCCAGCAACACGACAGCGGCGCCGGCGATCATGGCCCAGCGTTCGACGCCGCTTTTTTTCTTGGCGACCGGGAGCGACTGCACCTTCGCTTTCGGACGCGCGGGTACGGGCGCCGCCGCAGCCGACGCCGCCGCCGCCGCCGTGGCGTGCGAAGACGGCTTGAGCGGCGTGGCGGCGATCGGCTTGGCCGGCCTGGTGTCGGGCAGTGGCGGCGATGGCGGCGCGAGCGGAACCGCTTGCGCGGCGTCAGGCGCATCCTGTTCCTCGGCCTTGCTCAGCTCGAACGGCGTTTCCTGGGTTTCCCGCATCGCCGGCTCGGGTGCGGCTGACTGCGTGTCGACGGCATGCGCGACGATTGCCTCCGGCGCGGCCGGCGCTTCGACAGGCAAGGGGAGTTCCTCCGCGACCGCGTCGAGCCCGAGCATGGTGCGCAGTTCCGGGATGGTCTTCGGGCGCAACCGCAGGTTCGGACCCAGGCAGCGGTCGATCGTCTGCGTGAGTGCGTTGCTGTAGTCGTCGTACAGGCGCGGGCCGAGCGGACCATCGGGCGGATCTTCGGCGCTGATGGCATAGTGCACGACCAGCGCCAGCGCGTGGATGTCGCCTGCGCTGTCGGCCTCGTCCGAGGCCAGTCCGTCGGGCGAGGGCAGCAGCAGCGCTTCACCGTTTTCCAATACGACCACGCTGTCCGGCGAAATGATCCGGTGCGGCGCATTGCTGGCGTATTGCTGTTCGAGCGATTGCAGGATGTGCTGCAGGATGCGGCGGCACCACGCTTCGCTCACGAGCGCAGGGCTGTGCTCGACGATGTCGCGGACCGTGCGTCCATCCGCGAAGGGCGTGTAAAGGACTGTGTTTTGGCTGGTCATTTTGCTAATCGTTTATTTTTAGCAAGACTATGCCAGATTTGGCGCGAGCGTGTCGCTGTCGAGTCAATTGTGCGCGCCCGCTCGGGGCGCGCTGGCCTCGTTTACACGTCGAGGAAACGCATCTTGAAGTTGCGGCCCTTGATGGTGCCGAAGTCCGGACCGAGGCGGTTGCCGGCATTCAGGCGGTCGAAGGCATCGTGGGCCACGCGGCGGTCGAGCGCCACATAGGTCTGGAATTCGCTGACGTTGATCTTGCCGACCTGTTCTTTCAGCAAGCCGGCGTCGCCGGTCAGCGCGCCCAGCACATCGCCCGGACGCAGCTTGTCCTTCTTGCCGCCGGAAATGACCAGCGTGACCATTGGCGCTGGATCGGCCGCCAGGTCGTTGTCGCCGAGTTCTTCCAGCTTGTGCCAGGCGACCGGCGCGTTCTGGTATTCCTCGATCAGGCGTACCCATTTCTTTTCGTTCGGTGCGCACAGCGACAACGCCAGGCCCGATTCGCCGCCGCGGCCGGTGCGGCCGATGCGGTGCACGTGGACTTCGGCGTCCTTCGACACGTCGACGTTGATCACCGCTTCCAGGTTCGAGATGTCGAGGCCGCGCGCGGCGACGTCGGTTGCCACCAGCACCGAGCAGGAGCGGTTCGCGAACAGGATCAGGATTTCGTCGCGCTCGCGCTGCTCGAGTTCGCCGTACAGGGCAAGGGCCGAGAAGCCCTGCGCGCGCAGGGAGTCGGCCAGTTCGCGGCAATGGGCCTTGGTGTTGCAGAAGGCCAGGGCCGAGACCGGGCGGTAATGGCTCAGCAAACGCGCCACGGCGTCGTCGCGGTTGTCGAAACCGACTTCATAGAAGCGCTGCTCGATGGTCGATTCGTCGTGCTGGCTTTCGACCACCACTTCCAGCGGGTCGCGCAGGAAGTGCGAGGTGGCGTGGCGGATGTCGTCCGGATAGGTGGCCGAGAACAGCAGGGTCTGGCGGCGTTCCGGGCAGGCGCGAACGATGTTCGCGATCTCGTCGTAGAAACCCATGTCGGTCATGCGGTCGGCTTCGT
>DAMABW010000180.1:0-1017 GCA_031999925.1 Massilia sp.
AGCAGCGCGCCCAGCAGATTCATGTGCAGCGGCGTGGCGAAGGTGATGATGGCGATGATCGCCAGGCAGCCGATCGCCACCCATTTGAAGGGGATGTCCCGGTCGGTGCGCAGGCCGGCGTTCGGCGTGCTGGCTTTGCCCTTGCCCATGCCGGCCAGGCCGCCCTTCAGGCCATTCCAGATCGACGGCAGCGAACGCACCAGCGAGATCAGGCCGCCCGCCGCCACGGCGCCGGCGCCGATGTACAGCACGTAGGCGTCGCGGATATCGTCGGGCGACATGTCCTTGATGAGCATCGTCGCGGGCGACAGCGGCACTGTCAGCAGCTCGCCGAAGAACTTGATCATCGGGATCAGCATCAGGTAAGACAGCACACCGCCGGCCGCCATCGTAAAGGCGATGCGCGGGCCGATGATGTAGCCCACGCCCACCAGTTCCGGCGACAGCTCGGCGCCGGCCGAACCGGCCTTCAAGGGCGCGCCGAACTCGAAGTTGGCGACGTCCTTCCAGCCCTTGAGCGAGACGTTGGCGACTTTATATAACAGCCCCAGGCCGAAGCCGCCGAAGATGATGGCGGCGCGGCGCTTGGCATCGCGCGCGGCGTCCGAGCCCTCGACGCGCACTTCGCCGGCCGCTTCGCGCGACGTGTCGGTGGCGGCGGCTTTCAGCACTTCGGCACAGGCCGTGCCTTCGGGGTACTTCAGTTCGCGGTGGGCGTCGACGATCATCGTGCGGCGCATCGGGATCATCATCAGGATACCGAGCAGGCCGCCCAAAATCCCGACCAGCATCACGCGCGAGATTTCCAGGTCGAAGCCGAGGATCATGATCGCCGGCATGGTCACGCCAAGGCCGAAGGCCAGCGATTCGCCGGCCGAACCGGCGGTTTGGGTAATGCTGTTCTCGAGGATGGTGGACTCGCGCCCGCCCATCTTCTTGAACATGCCGAACAGGGTGATGGCGATCACCGCCACCGGAATCGAGGCGCTGACGGTCAGGCCGACCTTCAGCACCAGG
>DAMABW010000180.1:1027-8824 GCA_031999925.1 Massilia sp.
CGAAGAGGCGCCGAACACCATCCCCAGTACCACGCCCATGACGAGCGCGCGGATGGTCATTTCGGGTAGGTGCGCCGTAGCCGGGATGTAGGGCTTCACGGCGGGAGGAGCGGGATCGTAGGGCATCGTGTTCCTTGTGTTCTGGATGTTCCGGCCAGTCTGGCGCAGGCCTGGAGCGAGACTATGGCACATGCTTGAGGCGAAAGAAAGCGGATTATAATGCGCCGACCGAGACCGCATCCACGTTGCGCACGCTCGTCAACGTCGCGCCAACGTCCCGCAAAAGTCACCTGCAAGAGAGAACCGTTTTGACCATATCCGTCCGGCCTTCCAGGCCACCACGCCGCCAAGGCGGTTTCATCTTCATCGTCCTGGCCGCGATCGTGGTCTTCATCGTCGGCGTGGTGCTGTATGTATTTGCCGCCATCGTGCCGAAGGTGCCGCCGATCGACGCCGTCCTTGATTACAAACCCAAGATCCCGCTGCGCATCTACACCGCCGACAACGTATTGATCGGCGAATTCGGCGAAGAGCACCGCGACTTCGTGCCGATCGCGAAGATCCCGCCAATGATGAAGAACGCGGTGCTCGCCATCGAGGATGCGCGCTTCTACGAACACGGCGGCATCGACTGGATGGGCGCCGCGCGCGCGGTCGGCTCCAACCTGCGCAGCGGCTTCGGTTCCGGCGGCGCTTCCACCATCACCATGCAGGTGGCGCGCAACTTCTTCCTCTCGAAGGAAAAGAAGCTGTCCCGGAAAATCAACGAGATCGCCCTGGCCTACAAGATCGAGGATGCGCTGACCAAGGACCAGATCCTCGAGCTGTACATGAACCAGATCTACCTGGGCCAGCGTTCCTACGGCTTTGCCAGCGCCGCGCGCGCCTACTTCGGCAAGGACCTCGATAAACTCAGTGTCGCCGAAACCGCGATGCTGGCCGGCCTGCCGCAAAACCCGGCGCGCAACAACCCGGCCGTGAATCCGAAGCGCGCGAAGCAGCGCCAGGAACAGGTGCTGCGCCGCCTGCACGATTTGCAGCAGATCGACGACGCCCAGTACGCGCAAGCCCTGAAGGAACCGATGCGCGTGCATTCGCGTCCGCAGGAATTCGGCGCCCATGCCGAGTACGTGGCCGAACTGGCGCGCCAGGCCGTGTATGCCCAGTTCAAGGAAGAAGCCTATACGCGCGGCATCCGCGTGACCACCACCATCCGCGAAGCCGACCAGAAATCGGCCTACGAATCGGTGCGCCGCAACGTGCTGGCCTACGACGCGCGCCATGGTTATCGTGGTCCTGAAGCGCGCATCACGCTGCCGGCGGACGCCGAGGAACGCGAGGAAGCGATTGTCGACGCGCTGCAGAAGCGTCCATCGAGCGATGGGCTGGAGCCGGCCGTGGTGCTGGAAGCCTCCAGCAAGCGCGTGAAGGTCGAGACGATCGACGGCGACACGCTCGACATCACCGGCGCCGGCCTGAAGTTCGCGGCGAACGCCTTGTCGGACAAGGCCAAGGACGCCGTGCGCCTGACGCCGGGCGCCGTGGTCCGCATCAGCAAGGCCGGCAAGGACGGCTGGGCGATCAGCCAAGTGCCGCAAGTGGCGGCGGCGTTCGTCGCCATCGACGCGGATAGCGGCGCCTACCAGGCCCTGGTCGGCGGCTTCGACTACAACCTGCAGAAGTTCAACCACGTGACCCAGGCCTGGCGCCAACCGGGTTCCGCGATCAAGCCCTTCGTATATTCGGCCGCCGTACAGAAGGGCTATTCGCCGGGCACCCTGATTCTCGACGAAGCGCTCGACATGCCGGGCGAGAACGCCGGCGCCACCTGGTCGCCGCAGAACGACGACAACGTCTTCGACGGCCCGATCACGATGCGCTACTCGCTGGCCCATTCGAAGAACGTGCCGACCGTGCGCCTGCTGCGCGCGCTCGAAGTCCCCTACACCCACGACTTCCTCGGCCGCTTCGGCTTCGACCTGGCGCGCCATCCGAAGAACTTGACGCTGGCCCTGGGCACCGGCGCCGTCACGCCACTGCAGATGGCCGGCGCCTACGCCGTGTTCGCGAACGGCGGCTTCGCCGTGAAGCCCTATCTGATCGCGAAGATCGTCGACGGCGACGGCACGGTGATCCAGGAAGCCAAGCCGCCTGCACCGCGCCAGGAAGCCGCGCGCGTGCTCGACGCCCGCAACGCCTACATCACCGACAGCATGCTGCGCGACGTGACGCGCTACGGCACCGGCGCCGCCGCCACCAAGCGTTTGGGTCGCCCCGACATCGCCGGCAAGACCGGTACCACCAGCGACGCCATCGACGGCTGGTTCGCCGGCTACGGCGGGAATATCGTCGCCGTGGCCTGGATGGGCTACGACGAACCGCGCTCGCTGGGCGGCCGCGAATTCGGCGCCACGCTGGCCCTGCCGATCTGGCTCGACTACATGCAGGTGGCGCTGGCCAAGCATCCGGCCCAGGAGCGCCCGCAACCCGACGGCATCGTGCGCGAGAACGACGACTGGGTGTTTGCGGAGTTTGCGGAGCTGCCGCAGTTCCGTGGCATCGACGTGGCACCGGCGCCGACGGAAGAAGATCCGGACGGGCTGTCCGAAGGCGAAGAAGTGATGCAGCCGGCGCCGGGCGCGGAGAATGCGCATCCGCTAGCGGAACCATTGCATTGATACCCGCTCGGTTTCATCACCCAATCATTTGACTGGAGAATTGAACAGTGACACGCACCCTCTTCGCACGCATCACGGACCTCTCCCAGTATCAGCCGCAGCAGCGTGAGATACACTGGCACGACGAAAACCCAAAACGCTGGGAGCGTGTATACGCCCTGCTCAAACCACGCGACCGCGCTATTTTCGTCGGCAAGGGCAAGGTCTACATCGGCACCATCGACCGCATCGAGTGGTCGCACCGCATCGTCGCATGCGTACACGTCGCAGCCTACAGTGCACGGGTCGACGACCTGTTAAGGGTGCATGCGCTTGAGCCGGAGCTGATGAGCAGGATGAAGGGCATGTTCGTGCCTTTCGTAGTCGAGCGTGAACTGAACATCGAAGTCGTGGCCCATGCGCTCGCCAACGAAGAACTGGTGCGCTTCCACGTGTTCGCCGACACGTATGTGTTCGACCAAGAGTCGAACAATGATAGGATAGGTAATCAAGACCGGGTGCTAGTCATGCAGCATGGCCGCTTCGGCCCAATCAGGATCTTCCAGAATGGCCAGCTCCACGATTTTCCCGGCAGCGATCTGCTGCGGGCCCGGGGCCATACGCCTGAAGAAATCTGCACGCTGCTGGCATCGAACAGGGACGAAGGAGGGACGCGGTCGACTGCCGTAGCGCTGGCTCGGCGCATGGCCGAGGCGCTTGAGCGCTTTGGCCAGTTCACCTTCGGCTCTTTCAATGGCTACCACAACACGCTGTACAACAAGCGCGCCTACGGCAGAACTGGGAGCGCAAGCGCCGACGATCCGGCCCCGGAAGTGGAAGAGGAAGAGGAAGAGGAAGCTGAACTGGCCGATCCGGTTCCCACGCATCCCCTGAACCAGATCCTGTACGGCCCGCCAGGCACCGGCAAGACGCACCGCACGGTCGACAGTGCGCTTGAAATCCTCGGCATTTCAGTTGCCAAACTTACGCGCGAGCAGCGGAAGACGCAGTTCGACCGTTACGTCGAAGATGGCCGGGTCGTGTTTTGCACCTTCCATCAGAGCCTGGGCTACGAGGATTTCATCGAAGGGATCAAGCCCGTCGCTCCCGCGTCTGCCGGCGGCGCTGTATCCTACCGAGTCGAGCCGGGCATCTTCCGAAGCCTGTGCCTTGATGCCGGCTTAGAGGTTGCGCTGCGGGCGGGCAAGGTAGCCTCGCCCGAGAAAGTAAGGACGCTGAGCGTCGATGAGCGACAGCGGATCGGACAAACGCTGTGCGAGGAAGACTATCAGCGTGCCGACTTGCCGCCCTTCGTGCTGGTTATCGACGAAATCAACCGCGCCAACGTGTCACAGGTGTTCGGGGAACTGATCACGTTGCTGGAAGACGACAAGCGCTTGGGTCGTGCCGAGCAGTTGACGGTGACCCTCCCCTACAGCAAGGAATGCTTCGGTGTGCCGCCCAATGTGTTTGTGATCGGCACGATGAATACCGCCGATCGCAGCGTGGAGGCGCTCGACACGGCACTACGCCGCCGCTTCGAGTTCACGCTGATGCCGCCCGATTCCGATGTGCTCGACGACCTGCAGTCCGAACCCGTATGTGGCTACAAGCCATCTGCGCTGATGGATGCCATTAATGCCAGGATCGAGCTGCTGCTGGGACGCGACTACCTCATCGGCCACGCCTACTTCATCCGCGTGAGCGATCCGGTCGCGCTAAAGGCTTGTTTCTGCAAAAAGATCCTGCCCCTGCTCGCCGAGTACTTCTACGGTGACCCCGGACGCATCGGCCTGGTCCTGGGGAGGAGCTTCGTCCGCCTTAAGCATGGCCCGGGGCTGCCCAAGGTACGCTTCGCCAGCATCGATTATGATGCCGGCGATCTGGACCAAGCACGCCTGTACGAAATCGTCCCAGAAGACGAAATCGACATCGAGAAGGCGGTCGCGGAACTGATGCGCGGGATCGATACCCATGCCGGCGCGGTTTAGCGTTTTCGAGCATGCGACGCTTCGAGAAGGCGATGTCCTCGACGGCCATGTCTTTGCCGCGGAACACCGCTCCGCGCTCGAGCGCGCGCACCGCGACCGCGACTTCCCCTATTACCGCCTGGTCCGCGGCGGCGTGCAGTTCTGCCAGTACGTCGGTGTGTTTCAGGCAGGCGGCGTCAGGGTTGAGGTCCTGCCCAAGGCCGACCGCAAGGGCGACCGTGGGCAGTGGCGCGATAGCCTGCTGCAGATGCTGCAGTCAACCGGTTCGCTGGTGGCGCAAGCACCCAGCATGGCCGCGCTGTGCCTGGCGCCTGACTCCATCCTCGACGCCTACCTGAAGCTGTTCGTTGCCGAACTCGACAAGCTGATGCACCACGGCCTGATCCGCCGCTTTCGTTCTGCCGAAGGAAATTTGAACGCGATGCGCGGCGCTCTGCGATTCGGCAAGCACATCCAACAGAATCACGCCCACCAGGAACGCTTCTACGTGCGCTACCTCGAATACACTTCACGCCATCCATTGCATGCGGTACTGCTCGAGACGCTGAACCTGGTCTCGCGCTTGAACACGACGCCGTCCTTGCGCGGTCCGATCGCGGCCATGCTGCTGGCGTTCCCGGAACAGGACAGAGTGCGCGCGGATGCTGCGTGGTTTGCGCGCTGGCGGCACGACCGCAAGTCGGAGCCCTATCGCGCGGCTCTCGACATTGCTCGCCTGCTGCTCTTGAATTTTCATCCGGACCTGCGCGGCGGGCGGGATCACGTCCTGGCCTTGATGTTCGACATGAACGTGTTGTGGGAAAAATTCGTGTTGGCGGCCTTGCGCCGCCATCTCGGCAGCGACACCTGCCAGGTCTTTGCAAAAAGTGGAGTCGATCTTTGGCAATCGGGGGATGCCTCGCGTACCGTGGCGGTGTACCCCGACATCGTGGTGCGGGAAGATGGACGCCAGGCTGTGCTCGACACGAAATGGAAGATTGTCGGCAGCGCGCCATCGGTACACGACCTGCGCCAGATGTATGCCTATAGCCGCCTGCACGGGACCGCCGCGACCGCCTTGGTCTATCCCGGAGAGCAAGCCACCTTCCATAGCGGCAGCTTCATGGATGACGACGGCGGCAGTTGCGGTATGCTGAGTATTCCTGTCAGCCGCGACATCGGCGCGTGGCAGGCTACAATCGCGGATGCGGTGCGACGCCACCTGCTGAACGCGCCACGAGCAACCGAAAAGGCGACACCGGCAGCCTGAGCGCTCATATGGCCTGGGTGGGAGTAGTGGCTAGTCTTCAGTCCCAAGCGTCGATGATCCAATCCGCCAGTTTGCCTCCTGGACCACGCGGCAGCTTGGGGCCGAACGAAAACGCAGTAGGCCGCTCCGGCGGCGTCAGGCGTTTGCCGATCCATTCGCCGAGCGCCACGCGCAAACCGGCGGCATCATCCGCGCCAGGACGCGGCACGACGAAAGCCTTCAGGCGCACACCTTCGTCGGCCCGCATCAAGCGCACCTGGCACGCCAGCACGTCCGGATGCAGCGCCAGCACTTCGCCCACATACGCCGGAAACACATTCATTCCGCCGACCTGTACCGCGTGATCGATGCGCCCGGCAGGAAGGAAGGCGGCCTCGCCGAACCATTCCAGCCGGTCCTGCAGCCCATGGCGCTCGGGCGTCCCACCGGCTCGCGCGCGTTCGAGTACCTCCCCGCCAACCGCACGCCAGTACGAAAACAACCGATACGGCTCGCCGGCCCGATCGCGCCAGCCGACGCCGGCCGTCTCCGAACTGCCGTACACCTGCACCAGGCGCAGGCCGCCGTCCTGCAGCGCCTGCGCCACCGCATCCGGACACGGCGCGGTCGACGTCACGCCCACCACATCGTCCGGAAACGCCATTCCCAGCGCCGCCACCTGGCGCCACCAATCCGGATGCGCCACGACCAGGTCGCCCGGCTGCACCAGTCCGGGCAGGGCGGCCGGCGAACCGCCGCGCAGGTCGAGCACCGGCAAGCGAGAATTCGCGGCTTGCGGCAGCAGCACCGTGAACAGGAAGCCATAGATATGGTGTGCGGGCACGGCGCTCAGCACGCGGCGCCGTCCCGGCAGCAACTGCGCCAGCTCGTCCACCTCGCGCCACAAGTCGGCCAGCCGGTGTGCGCAGCGTTTCGGCATGCCCGAGTTGCCCGAGGTACGGAATACCAGCTCCGCGTCGAAGCGGGCCAGGCTGGCGCGGGCGGTATCGACCCACTCGGCCAGCTGCGGGCGGTCCAGCAGGGCATCCTGCATGCCGGCCTGCTTGAAGCCCAGGGCGTCGCCGAGTGCGGTGGCCGTGCCCATCAAATCCAGCGAATCGGCGCCGAGGTCGCGTGCCAGGTCCAGCTCCTGGGGCCAGGGCAAGGGCGCCAGCGCCCGCCCCGGGCGCGCCAGCGCCAGCTCGGCGGCGACCAGGTCGACCACGACGCGGCGTAGCACCGATTCTGCTTGCCACCATGCCTGACGAGGCGCACACTGTTCCATTGTTTCCATCTCGGCAATTAAAGTTGGCGATGGTGCCAGCCGGCAGCAACATGTGTCAATCGGCACACGACAATTGTAAAGACAAGCGCGCGCACAATTGACACAGTTGCTGAGCGCTGCCAATATCCGTTTCCTATAATCAATTTTGACAATCGACGCTGTCACCTCAACCGGAGCCGACCGACCATGACCACCAACCCCACTTTCGATACGCGCGGCCTCGCCGACCTGCTCGACGCCAGCAGCCAGGAGCAGCTCGACGCCCTCGAATTCGGCGTGATCGGCTTCGATGCCGATACCAATGTGCAGCGCTACAACGCGGTCGAATCGCAGGCGGCCGGCCTGTCGCCGCAGCGCGTGATCGGCGAGCCGCTGTTCACGAACGTGGCGCCTTGCCTGAACAACTTCATGGTGGCCCAGCGCTTCGAGGATGCCGCCGACGAGGGTAGCGAACTCGACGACACCATCGACTATGTGCTGACCCTGCGCATGCGCCCGATCAAGGTCAAGCTGCGCCTTCTGGCCAGCGCCAACGGCGCCCACCGCTACGTACTGGTCCAGCGCCGGTGATGCTGCCGGACGACAGCCCGGAGCAACTGCGCGCCGAGCACGAGGCCCTGATCCAGTTCCTGTACC
>DAMABW010000181.1:0-8794 GCA_031999925.1 Massilia sp.
ACGCCTCGTACGAGCATTATTGGGCGGAAGGCGCGCTACTGTCGGCCAGCGCCTCGATGCGCCGCATCGACGGCTACACCCGCCACCTGATCGACTTCGACGGCGCGCGCTGGGTGGCGATGCCGATGAACGCCGGCCAGGCGATGACCAGGAGCCTGGAGCTGGAAGCCAAGTTCCCGCTGAAGGCGGTGCTCGAGGGCGCCCCGGCGATCGACCTGCGCGCCAGCGTGAGCCGCAACTGGTCGGAAGTCGACGGCGTGCCGGGGCCGGACAACCGTCTCGACGGCCAGACCCCGCTGTCGGCCAACTTCGGCATCGACTACAAGGTCGGCGCAGTCAGCACCGGGGCCAGCTTTGCCTACAAGGAAGGCGGCCAGGTGCGCCTGTCGGAGCGCCAGACTTCCTACATCGAGACGCGGCGCGACCTGGAAGCCTATGTCCTCTACAAATTCTCGCCCAAGCTGCAGCTGCGCGTGGCGGGGCAGAACCTGCTCGACCAGGACTTCCTGTCGCGCAGCAGCTACCTGGAAGAGGGACGCGGACTGGTGCTGCGCCGCGGGGCGTTTCCGGTGGGGGTGACCTTGCGGGCGACGGTGGAGGCGAAGTTCTGAGCCAAGCCGGGCAGCTGCCCTGCGCGCATTATTTCGCGGTGCGTTTCGCGCGCGTGGCCTCTACCTTGGCGGCAAGCTCGTCTTCCTCGACACTTCCGATCACGCGTGCGCCATCGCAGGCGCTCAATCCGGTGGCGCCATCGCGCAGGAACAGCACATAAGTCGCCGCGACCACCATGGTCTCGCCGCAGGCTCCACCGTCGGCGTTCGTAGCAAGCGCGATATGAGCCGAAGGCGTCTTTCCTTTCAGGGTCCGCCGGACCTGGAAGCGTCCCTCGATGTAGGGCCAGCGCTCGCCATCCCCTTCGATCAACTTCGCTTCCTGGAGCGTCGCGAAGTAGATGTTGTCGGACTCTCTGGCAAATTGTTCGTCAGTCTTGAGCATGCAACTGCAGGCCCACGCGCTTGGTGCGAACAGGACGGATAGCAGGAATCCCAGGAATGCGTTCTTCATAGGCCTCTTCGGTCGGTTGTCGGTGACTGTTCCAGTGTACGGTATGGCGGTGTCGATGCAAGAGCACGCGACGCTCACCGCAGCCGCATCGCCGCCGCGCCGCAGGCAATCAGGGCCGCACCAAGCAGACGCAGCGGGCTTACGCGTTCGCGCAGGACCAGCACCGCGATGGCGGTGGCAAACAGGATCGAGGTCTCGCGCAGCGCCGCCACTGTGGCCACCGGTGCCTGCGTCATCGCCCACAAGGCCACGCCATACGACCCGACGGTCATTGCGCCGCCGACCAGCAGCACGGGATGGCGGCGCACGAACGGCAGCAATTCGCCACGCCGCCGGCGCGCCAGTAGCAGCACGCCCAGCGCGGTAAACAGGAAGATCCACAGCGTGTACGCCGCCGGCGCGCCGGACTTGCGCACGCCGATGCCGTCGATCAGGGTATAGGCCGCGATCACGCTGGCCGTCGCCAGTGCCAGCAGCGTGGTGCGGCGCGCGTTCGGTGCCGTGCCGCGCACGCCCGCAACCATGGTCAGCACCCCGCCGCAAATCAGCCCGATGGCCAGCCACTGCAGCGCCGCCAACCGCTCGCCGGCGAAGGGCAGGCCGAGCACCGCCACGATCAAGGGTGCGCAGCCGCGCATCAGCGGGTAGGCATGGCTGATGTCGCCCTCGCGGTAGGTTTCCATCAGCAGGGCGTAGTAGAGCACCTGCGTCAGGCTCGAAGCCAGGATGAAGGGCCAGCTGGCCTGCGCCGGCTGCGGCAGGAAGGGCAGGGCCAGCGCGCACAGGATGCCGGCGCTGGCGGCCACCGCGACGGTGGAGAGAAAGGCCTCGCCCCTGGCCTTGACCATGGCGTTCCAGCCGGCGTGCATCAGCGCCGCGCACAGCACCGCCGCCAGGACGGCGCCGCTCATGCGGTCATGTGACGTTGGCGGAACCAGCGCACCGCTACCAGCACGGCAAGCGCCTGCATCGCCGCCGACAGGAAGAAGCTCGAACCGATGCGCCAGTCGTTGGCCGGAAGGTGGCTGACGGCGCCCAGGATCGAGGTGCCGATCAGCGGCGTGACCACCACCGCCAGGCTGCTGATCGACTGCAGGGAACCCATCAGCTCCCCCTGTTCGCCGGGGCCGGCTTCGCGCGAGACGATGCCCTGCAGGGCCGGGCCGGCGGCAAAGGCCAGCAGGTTGCAGCAGATGAAGACGTACATCATCCAGCCTTCGGTGGCGAGGCCGTACAGGACGAAGGTGATCGCGCCCGAGGCCAGGCCCATGACCGACAGCCGCACTTCGCCGAAGCGGCGGATCAGGAGCGACACCAGGCCGCCCTGCACCACGGCCGCCGCCAGGCCGACGCAGAACATGGCGATGCCGTTGTCGCGCGGCGTCCAGCCGAAGCGGAAGGTGGTGTACAGCACCCAGGTGGTCTGGGTCATGATCTGGCCGAAGGTGGTCAGCGCGAACACGATCACCAGGCCGCGGATGGCGCGCCGGGCCAGCAGTTTGCGCAGCGCATAGAAGGGATTCACCTTCTGCCAGCTGAAGGGCTCGCGCGTTGCCGCAGGCAGCGACTCGGGCACGAAGAAGTAGCCGTAGACGAGGTTCACGCCGGCCAGCAGCGCCGCCGCGTAGAAGGGCAGGGCGAGGCTGATTTCGCCGAGCAGGCCGCCCAGCATCGGGCCGCAGATGAAGCCGACCCCGAAGGCGGCGCCGATCTTGCCGAAGCTTTTTGCACGGTTCTCGGGCGTGGAGACGTCGGAGGCATAGGCCATCGCCACCGACATGCTGGCCGCCGATACGCCGCCGATCACGCGCCCGAGGAAGAGCCAGGCCAGGCTCGGCGCCATGGCGGTGACGAGGAAGTTCAGGCACATGCCGCCCATCGAATATAGCAGCACCGGGCGGCGCCCGACGCGGTCGCTAATCGCGCCCAGCATCGGCATGAAGACGAATTGCAGCAGACCGAAGACGGTGGCCAGGATGCCGTACCACAGCGCCTGCTCGTCGCGGCCCTGCACGAATTGGCCGACCAGCGGCGGCATCACCGGGACGATCAGGCCGATGCCGATGACGTCGATGAAGACGCTGACGAGAACGAAGTTGAGATTGCCGGTGCGATTCGCCATAGCGGGACTGCTGCCTGTTTACTTAACAAAAAGAAATCAGTCTATCATCGAACAGATGGCGCCTGTCGAGCAACTTTACAGCGGCAATCGTCCACGCATCCCGATCCGAGAGTTTGCCCTGTATTTACACCGTGGCACGTAAATTGCTGAGGTGCTGAGGCCAATTCCGGCACACCAAATAGGGAGAACAAAAATGTCCGCTTTCCGCAAACTCGCCGGCGCAGCCTTTGTAGCGCTCGCATTCGCCAGCAGCGCCGCCTCGGCGGCGCCGATCGTGATCGACTTCGAAGGCATTGCCAACCTGGCGAGTGTCGATGATTATTACAATGGCGGCACCGATTCGGAGGGAAACAGCGGTACGAACTACGGCATTAGTTTTTCGCGCACGAGCCTTGCCCTCATCGACGAGGATGCGGGCGGTGACGGCAACTTCGGTAATGAACCCTCGCCAAGTACGATCCTGTTCTTCCAGACCGGCGGCGCCGCAACGATGAACGTCGACGCCGGCTTCGATACCGGATTTTCTTTCTTTTATACCGCTAGCCAGGCTGGTTTCGTGAACGTGTACGATGGATTGAACGGTTCTGGCAACCTGCTGGCTTCGCTCAGCCTTGCCGCGAATATCGGTAACTGTGTGGGTGATCCGAACGGGGCCTTCTGCACCTTCAGTCCGTTCGGCGTGACGTTCGCCGGGATTGCGCGCTCGGTAGACTTCGGCGGGGCGGCAGGGTTCATCGGTTTCGACAATATCACGCTGGGCAGCGCCGAACCTGGTACGCCGGGCGAGGTGCCAGAGCCGGCAACGCTGGCTCTGGCTGGACTTGGACTGGCGGGAATGGGCGCTGCGCGTCGCAAGATGCGCAAGTAAGGTCTGCCTCGAAGACATGCCGCCTTTGGCGGCATGTTGCGGTTTCATTCAGCTGCTTGTCGAGCCCGTCCAGTCAGCCGCAAACTCCTTGCGGAACACCAGCAGCTTGCCCAGGCGCGCATTGGCCATGGCGCGCCCGGCTTCGGTCTGCATCATCTCCGGCAGTTTCGCCAGCTTCACCACGATGTGGTCGAGCGAATAGGCCCCGTCGTCGAGCGCGCGTTCCAGGGCCAGCGGGTCCGAGGGATGCGCCAGTGCGCGGCCCAGGCGGCCCGACACATAGAACATGCGCGCCAGGCCGACGGCGCCGAGCGCATCCAGCCGGTCGGCGTCCTGCACGATCCGCGCTTCGATCGTGGTGGGCGCGATCGCCGCCGAGAAGCTGTGCGCCTCGATGGCGTGGGCCACGGCATCGAGCCGGTCCTGGGGGAAGCCGCGCTGGGCCAACTGCGCGCGCGCCAGCGCCGCCGAACGGCGCGACGCCTGGGCGCGCTCCGGGTCGTCTTTCGGCAGGTTGACCAGGTCGTGCAGGTAGCTGGCGGCCATCACCACCAGCGGGTCGGCTTCCGGGTGATGCGCGAGCAGGGCTTCGGCGCTGCGCCAGACCCGGTCGAGGTGGCTGGCGTCATGGGCGCCATCGTTGTCGGCTGCAGCCGCGGCCATCGCGGCACATTGCGGGCGCCAGGCGGCGAGGTCAGGCTGGGACGACTTCATTGGCTTCTTTCACTCGATTCGTTCATGCAGTTCTTCGGTCATCGACGCGGTGGCGCGCTGCGACAGGGCGTCCGCTTCCAGGTTCTTGTGGCGCGGGATCCAGCGCAGCGTGGTCGCCGGCAGTCGGGCCAGCAGCGCCTGCACCTGCGCGCGCAAGGGGCGCAGCACGACGGCGCTGTCCTCGCAGGCACCATTCACGTCGTCGATCACGACCTGGCTGTCGCCATACACGGTGAGCGGGCCGGCGCCATGCGCAACGGCGGTCTCCAGCAGCAGGATCAGGGCGCGGTATTCGGCTTCGCTGCTATTGCCGTAGCCGGCCGCCTGCGAGAGGTCGATGGTTTCGCCGTTCGGCCCCATCAGGCGCGCGCCGATGCCGCAGCGGCCGGGATTCGGCTTGGCGGAACCGTCGAACCAGCCGCGCCAGGCGGTCGGCAAGCCCTCCTGGCGCACGCGGCGCAGGGCGAGGGCGGCGAGGCGCGCCGCTTCCCTGGCCGCGTCGCGGGCCGCACGGCGGGCGAGGGCACGCGCCGCTTCGGCTTCGCGCAGGGCGGCACGCTCGGTCAAGAGGCGGTCGAGACCGGCGTCGCCCGCGCTCTGTTCGAGCGTGGCACGCAGGGCAACTTCGAGGGGAATCTTGTTGCGTAGGGCCAGTTTGCGGCCGGCGGCAAGTTCGGTCTTGCTGGCGGCGCCTTGCAGGCGGTCGAGGTCGTTCATGGCGTGAGCATAACCGCTTTTACGAGCGTTGACATGGCATGCAAAGCTTGCAACACTTGCTTAGCGTAATTTTCTATACCGTTGCCCTGGAGGAGAGCCCATGCGTTTGTTCCACAAGGTCGTACGTGTTTCCCTGCTGGCCGCCTGCGTCGCGGCGGCCCTGTCCCCGGCCCAGGCGGCCGCCCCGGCCCCAGCCGCCAAGCCGGCGCAAAAGGCGCAGAAGCAGCCCAAGCGCTATACCATCGAGCAGTTCATGGCCACCACCTCGGTCAGCGGCGCTTCCTTCAGCCGCGACGAGAAGCAGGTCCTGTTCAGCAGTAACGCCTCGGGCATCTTCAATGCCTACGTGCTGCCGATCGGCGGCGGCACGCCGCGCGCGCTGACCAACTCGACCACCGACAGCACCTATGCGGTCGGCTTCTTCTACAACGACGACCGCATCCTGTTCACGCGCGACCAGGGCGGCAACGAGCAGAACCACCTGTACGTGCGCGAACTGGACGGCTCCGAACGCGACCTGACGCCGGGTGCCAAGCTGAAAGCCAGCTTCGCCGGCTGGGAGCCGGACGGCAACGCCTTCTACGTCAGCACCAACGAGCGCGATCCGAAATACTTCGACCTGTACCGCTACGACGCCAAGAGCTACGCGCGTACCCTGGTCTACCAGAACGAGACCGGCCGCACGGTGTCCGCTATCAGCCGCGACGGCCGCTGGCTGGCGCTCGACAAGCCGAACACGACTTCCGACAGCGACGTCTACCTGTACAACGTGCAGACCAGGGAAACCAAGCACATCTCGCAGCATGGGGGCACGGCCAGCTACAGCGCCGAAGACTTCGACCCCGAGTCGAAGCGCCTGCTGTTCGCCACCAACGACGGCGGCGAGTTCACGCGTATCCGCGCCTACGACCTGGCCACCGGTAACGTGAGCGACGTCGAACAGGCCGACTGGGATATCGCCGGCACCGGCTACTCGCGCAACGGCAAGCACCGCATCAGCTACGTCAACGAGGACGGCAGCATCCGCATGCGCGTGGTCGACAGCGCCAGCGAAAAGCCGGTCGCGTTGCCGAAGACGAGCGGCGGCGAGATGCGCGGCGCCGTGTTCTCGCCAAGCGGCGCACTGGTGGCTTTCTACGTAAACGGCGACCGCTCGCCGAACAACCTCTACGTGCACGACTTCCGCAGCAAGAAGACGACCCAGCTGACGCGCAGCCTGAGCCCCGAGATCGACCCGAACGACCTGGTCGAGGCCGAGGTGGTGCGTTTCAAATCCTTCGACGGCACGGTGATTCCTTCGATCTTCTACAAGCCGAAGGGCGCGTCGAACGCGAACAAGGTGCCGGCCGTGGTCTACGTGCACGGCGGGCCGGGCGGCCAGACCATGCGCGGCTACAGCGCCCAGATCCAGTACCTGGTCAATCACGGCTACGCGGTCCTGGGCATCAACAACCGCGGCAGCTCGGGCTACGGCAAGACCTTCTTCACTGCCGACGACCGCAAGCACGGACACGAACCGCTGTGGGACTGCGTCGAAGCCAAGACCTGGCTCGCCAGCCTGGGCTGGGTCGACCCGGAACGCATCGGCATCATGGGCGGCAGCTACGGCGGCTACATGACGCTGGCGGCGATGGCCTTCCGTCCGGAAGCCTTCAAGGTCGGCATCGACATCTTCGGGGTCAGCAACTGGATCCGCACGCTGGAGAGTATTCCGCCCTACTGGGAATCGCAGCGCAAGGCGCTATACGACGAGATCGGCGACCCGGTGAAGGACAAGGCCTTCCTGACCGCCACCTCGCCGCTGTTCCATGCCGCGAACATCCGCAAGCCGCTGATGGTGATCCAGGGCGCCAACGATCCGCGCGTGATCAAGCCGGAAAGCGACGAGATCGTCGAGGCGGTGCGCAAGAACAAGGTCGAGGTCGAGTACGTGGTGTTTGCGGACGAGGGGCATGGGTTCTCGAAGAAAAAGAACCAGGCCGAGGCGAGTGCGAAAATATTGGCGTTTCTTGACAAGCACCTGAAAAAGTAATTGCGGCTGTTCGATTGATCGGCTGCCGTACCGCGTGGGCTCGAGAGCCCACGCGGTCTCATAGAACGATCATCGGCGAACTCGGCAAACACCCGCCCCAACAAAAAAAGCGCCCCTCACGAGGCGCTTCTCCCATCCACTCCCGCCACCAACTCAACGGCGATACGGATTATCCGGATTCCGGTCGCGGCGGTTACCCACGCCGTCGCCGTCGCGGTCGCGGTCATGGCGGTTGCTCACCCCATCGTTGTCGCGGTCGCGGTCATAGCGGTTCGGCACGCCGTCGCGGTCGTAGTCGCGGCGGCCTTCGTTGCGGCCGTAGTTGCCGCCGCGGTGATCGCGGTCGTTCCAGCCGCGGTCCGGGCCATGGCGGCGGTCCGGTCCATAGTAGCGGTCGTTGTTCGCGTAGTAGCGGTCACGCGGCGACCAGTTGCCCTGGCTCATGTACCAGCGCCCGCCACGCTGGTGCCAGGCCGGCGGCGCGTACACATAGCCCGGACGCTCGACGACGTAGCTGCCCGGCACCCAGAAGTGGCGATGGCCGCGCCACTCCCAGTAACCCGGTGCCCAGACGTAGCCGTGGCGAGCCGCAGGGATGCGTTCGTAGACAGGCGCCGGCGGCGCGGTGCCGATATAGACTTCCAGGCCCTGCGCCATCGAAGGCAGCGGTGCGTACGCGGCGGCGCCAAGGGCGATCAGGGCAGCGAGAGTGAGGCGTTTCATGTTCGTTCTCCAAATCCAAAGCGGATGATTCACTATAGCGCTCGCTTTGGCGAAACGGGGCGTTTGACGCATGTGCTTACATCTGAAACAGATTGCTGCTTCAGTGTGACAAGCTGGAGAAGAACGGGAGGGGGAAAGCGGGGGTGAAAGGAATACGGAAGGGTGAAACCGCTGCCGGGCATGCCTCGATCAAGGCAGTGCCCGGTGCGCGCGGGACATCAAATCGTGCTCCCTGGAGCGCGGCGATCGGCCAGCAGCATTTGCTGTTTCTCGGCGGCGCTCGGACGCTTGCCCTTTACGACCACGACAGCCATCTTGGTTTCGGTGGCGATGCTCGAATCCTGGATGACGGCAGGGCGGGCCTGGGCAGGTTTCACGCCATCGGCGAAGTAGCTGAACGAGCCGGCGGCAGCGAGTGCAACGACGAAAACGACTTCCATGTGCTTGGCGATCTTCACGGTGTTCTCCTTGCGGGTGGGGTTTCGATGGATGCACTGTATCCGAGGGCCGTCCAGGGTGACAGCGGATTGCGACGAGCCGCACAAAAGGCGGG
>DAMABW010000182.1:0-8710 GCA_031999925.1 Massilia sp.
CGGAAGGCAACCGCCTGGACTACAAGCCGGTCGTGACCAAGCCGCTGACGGTCGATACCTTCAAACCGAAGCCACGTACGTTCTAATCCACGACAACACATTGATGAGGACGGGGCAGAGCGCTCCGCCCCGACTGAATAGGTAAAACATGGCACGCACAGTCCAACTGAAGATCTACCGCTACGATCCGGACAAGGATACGAAGCCTTACATGCAAGACGTCACCGTCGAACTGAAAGACACCGACAAGATGCTGCTCGACGCACTGCAGCGCATCAAGTCCGACGTCGACGATTCGCTGGCCCTGCGCCGCTCCTGCCGCGAAGGCGTGTGCGGTTCGGACGCGATGAACATCAACGGCAAGAACGGCCTGGCCTGCACCACCAACCTGAACGAGCTGACCCAGCCAATCGTGCTGCGTCCTCTGCCGGGCCTGCCGGTGGTGCGCGACCTGGTGGTCGACATGACCAACTTCTTCAAGCAGTACCACTCGATCAAGCCGTTCCTGATCAACGACTCGATCAAGCCGGAAAAAGAGCGCCTGCAGTCGCCCGAAGAGCGCGAAGAGCTCGACGGCCTGTACGAGTGCATCCTGTGCGCGTGCTGCTCGACCTCGTGCCCGTCGTTCTGGTGGAACCCGGACAAGTTCGTCGGTCCGGCCGGCCTGCTGCAAGCCTACCGCTTCATCGCCGACTCGCGCGACGAAGCCACCAACGAGCGCCTGGACAACCTGGAAGACCCGTACCGCCTGTTCCGCTGCCACTCGATCATGAATTGCACGGACGTGTGCCCGAAGGGCCTGAATCCGAACAAGGCGATCGGCAAGATCAAGGAAATGCTGGTTCGTCGGGCGATCTAAGGTTTGGTTGTTTTAGTGGTGGGTACGAGTACCCACCCTACGTCGGTCGATCGACCAGGTATGTAGGGTGGGTTCTCGAACCCACCACACCACCGCATGCGCACCGAAAACGCATGCAAAACCGGACACATCCGTCCGCGTACGTAAGCAGAACAAGACGAACAACTTACCGTCCGTCCCGTGTCGCAAAAATCGGATATCCTCCGCCTGATTGCGTCCAAAGTATTGCAATAAATACAGTAAAAGTACGGTACTGCCGAATAACGGCAGCCGGAGTATAGTGTTGACCCAACAACGGACTCTAGTGTGGAAACACAGCACAATCCGCAGCAAGCTGCGCATCAATCCGACCCGACCAACCGTGCCCGCCTGCGCTGGCGTGCACGCCGTGGCCTGCTCGAAAACGACCTGATCCTCACGCGCTTCCTCGATGCGCATGAGGAAACCTTGAGCGACGAGGAAGTCGACGCGCTGACCCGCCTGCTGGACCTGGCGGACAATCCGCTGATGGACCTGCTGCTGGGCCGCGCCGAGCCCGAGGGCGAAACCGACCTGCCGCACGTGCGCGCCCTGGTGGCGCGCCTGCGCCAAGCGTGAGCGAATTTCGTATTCGTTTTACATTTTGTAGATCCACTCCCAAGAAGGAAGTGCCATGAATATCTCTGATACCAAAGCCACCCTGTCGTTCTCCGACGGCAGCCCATCGGTCGACATGCCGATTTACAAGGGCACGATCGGCCCGGACGTCATCGACATCCGCAAGCTGTATGGCCAGACTGGCAAATTCACGTACGACCCGGGCTTCATGTCGACTGCCTCGTGCAACTCGAGCATCACCTACATCGACGGCGACAAGGGCGAGCTGCTGTACCGCGGCTTCCCGATCGAGCAGCTGGCAGTCAACTGCGACTTCCTGGAAACCTGCTACCTGCTGCTGAACGGCGAACTGCCGAACGCCGAGCAGAAAGCCAAGTTCGAGAACACCGTGACCCGTCACACGATGATTCACGAGCAGATGAACTTCTTCTTCCGTGGCTTCCGCCGCGACGCCCACCCGATGTCGGTCCTGGTCGGCACCGTCGGCGCGCTGGCCTCGTTCTACCACGACTCGCTCGACATCAACGATCCGGAACAGCGTGAAATCTCCGCCATCCGCCTGATCGCCAAGATGCCGACCCTGGTCGCCATGGCATACAAGTACTCGGTCGGCCAGCCGTTCGTGTACCCACGCAACGACCTGTCGTACAGCGCGAACTTCATGCACATGATGTTCTCGAACCCGTGCGAAGAGTACAAGGTCAACGACGTGCTGGTGCGCGCCCTGGACCGTATCCTGATCCTGCACGCAGACCACGAGCAGAACGCATCGACCTCGACCGTCCGCCTGGCCGGCTCGTCGGGCGCCAACCCGTTCGCCTGTATCGCTGCCGGTATCGCCTGCCTGTGGGGCCCTGCCCACGGCGGCGCCAACGAAGCGGCCCTGACCATGCTGAAGGAAATCGGCTCGGTCGAGAACATCCCTGCCTTCATCGAGAAGGTCAAGGACAAGAACTCGGGCGTGAAGCTGATGGGCTTCGGTCACCGCGTGTACAAGAACTTCGACCCGCGCGCCAAGCTGATGCGCGAAACTTGCCACGAAGTGCTGGAAGAACTGGGCCTGCAGGACGACCCGCTGTTCAAGCTGGCCATGGAACTGGAACGCATCGCCCTGGAAGACGAATACTTCGTGTCGCGTAAACTCTACCCGAACGTCGACTTCTACTCGGGCATCGTGCAGTCGGCACTGGGCATCCCGGTCTCGCTGTTCACCGGTATTTTCGCAATGGCCCGTACGATTGGTTGGATTGCGCAGTGGAACGAAATGATTGCCGATCCAGAACAGAAGATCGGCCGTCCGCGCCAGCTGTTCGTCGGTTCGCCGGTACGCGACGTGCCGTCGATCGACAAGCGTTAATCGAACGGCGTTTCATGAAAAGCGGACCGCGGTCCGCTTTTTTTATTGGCGGGCCGCATGCGTTGACGAAACGGGCAGGGTGGTTATACTGGACCCTTGCGCCTTGTGCGGACGATCTGCCGAACTGCCGGTGGGTTCGAGAACCCACCCTACCCATACCATGAACCATCACAGCACATGCATGCATTGCGGTTCATCCCTGAACGAGGGAGGCGTCTGCACGCCTGGTCGTCATACCGCTGCTTCCCATTTTTCGCCCTCCGCGAAAGACATCGCCTGGCTCTCCCGGGCTCGGTGAGGACCATCCGCCCGGCGCCACGCCGGCCGTCCTCCCGAGCCACTCCACCGTAACGAACCTCGCCCCGATCCGCGGGCGATGGCCATTCATTCAGCCGCGCTAAGCGCGGCCACACAAGGAGTAACAACATGAGACCGAACATCGTCGTATCGTCGCTGGACATGGAGCGCCTGGAGGCGCTGATCGATTCGCTGCCTGCCGCCCAGGCCGACAACTGCGCCGCCTTGCTGGAAGAGCTGGCGCGCGCCGAACTGGTGGAACCGGAAGACATGCCGCCCGACGTGGTGAGCATGAACTCGCGCGTGCGCTTCGTGCTCGACGATGCGCCTGAAGCCATCGAGATGACGCTGGCCTACCCGAAGGATGTGCAGGGCGAGGCCGACAAGCTGTCGGTGCTCACGCCGATCGGCAATGCGCTGCTGGGCCTGAAGGCGGGCGACAGCATCGCCTGGACCCGTCCGGACGGTGCCGCCTGCCGGGTGCGCGTGGTCGAAGTCGTCTACCAGCCGGAACGCGCCGGCGAACTGCACCGCTGACTATTTGCACTTGCCCCGGATCTTGGCCACCGCGATGAAGGGCAGGGCCAGCACGCCGCCCAGGAAGAAGGTCGGCTGCCGTTTCAGACCGTCGGCATGCAGGCAGTCCGGCACCTTGGCTTCCGAGAAGTCGCGTCCGAAGGTTTCGTAGGCGGTGGCGGAAATCGTATCGTTCTCGTGGCGGCGCGGGTTTTCCCAAGTGTCGGCGATGGTTTCCTTGACGGCCTTGCGGATGGATTCGTCGCTGATGCGGCTGCGCAGTGTCGACACCGGTTTTGGAAGCTGGGCCTCCGAGGCCGGCGCCGGTGCGGACGGTGCGAGCGGTTCGGCCGGCGGTTCGGCGCGTGCGGAAACAGCAAGACAGAGCAGGCAGACAGCGAGTTGGCGCATGGGTCGGCTCGATAAGCAGGACGTTGCCTAATGTACACGAAACAGCGTCATCGTGCTGATTTGACCATCGGTTGCATATGGCTGTGTACAATCCATACTTTCAGTCAACGGAACGTCGCCATGAAACGCCTGCTGCTCGCCTGCTGTCTGCTGTTCTGCTCCCTGGCCGCGCAAGCGGATGCCAGCCTGAAGCGCAAGGTCGACGCCTTTGTCGACCGCTGGCACGACGATGCGGCGCATGCGCGTCCGGTCTACTTCGACAAGATCGCCAAGGACGGCATCTACATCGGCACCGACAAGACCGAACGCTGGCACCGCGACGAGTTCAAGGCCTGGGCGCGACCTTATTTCAAGGGCAAGTCGGCCTGGGCCTTCAAGGCCATCAAGCGCCATGTGTATGCGTCCGATGATGGTTCCATGGTCTGGTTCGACGAGCTGCTCGACACGCAGATGGGCGTGTGCCAGGCCAGCGGCATCATGCGGCGCAAGGGCGACAGCTTCGAGATCGTGCATTACCAGTTGTCGATGGCGGTGCCGAACGAGGTCGGCGGGCAGGTGACCAAGCTGATCAAGGATTTCGAGGCCAAGGACAGCTGGAAGACCAGCAAGCGCTGACCGGTGCTGTGGTATCGTGAGGCCCCTCCAGCATGCATCCGGTACCAACAGTGAGCAACACCAACGCCAGTCCTCGTCCCTACGTCGGACGTTTCGCGCCATCGCCCACCGGGCCGCTGCACGCCGGTTCGCTGGTGGCGGCGGTGGCCAGCTACCTCGATGCGCGCGCCCATCATGGCGAGTGGCTGGTGCGCATCGAAGACATCGACGAAGGCCGCAGCGTGGCCGGCGCCGACAAGGCGATCCTGGCGCTGCTGACTTCCCTTGGCATGGTGTCGGACCGCGACGTGGTGTGGCAAAGCCGGCGCAAACCGCTGTACGAAGCCGCCGCGGAACAGCTCGGCCAGCACGCCTACCCCTGCGGCTGCAACCGCCGCGAGATCCTCGATTCGCGCCTGGGCGTGGCGCCCGACGGCGCGGCGATCTATCCGGGCACCTGCCGCCATGGCCTGGCGCCGGGACGCGGCATGCGCAGCCTGCGCCTGCGCGTACCCGACGAAGGCGGCGACGCCATTACCTTTACCGACCGCTTCATGGGCACGCTGACCCAGCGTCTGGCCAGCGAATCGGGCGACTTCGTCCTGAAGCGCGCCGACGGCTACTGGGCCTATCAACTGGCGGTGGTGGTCGACGATGCCGACCAGGGCGTGACCGACATCGTGCGCGGCGCGGATTTGATCGATTCGACCGCGCGCCAGATCTACCTGCAAACCCTGCTCGGGGTGCCGACGCCGCGCTACCTGCACGTGCCGGTGGTGCGCAATGCCGACGGCGAAAAGCTGTCGAAACAGACCGGCGCGCTGGCCGTGCTGCCGGGCGACGAACCGGCCGCTGTTCAAGCGCTGCGCGATGCCGCGCGCTTCCTCGGACTGCATGTGAATCGCCCCGACTCGCTCGCCAGCTTCTGGCTTGCGGCGATTCCCGCCTGGTCAGCCATGCTGGCCGAGCGGGAGGGGCGTGCTTCCCAAGCCGGTTAAGCCCGGCGGCGGCGCGCCATCATCCCCAGGCCGGCCAGGCCCATGCCGAGCATGCCCCATGTAGCCGGTTCCGGAATCGGCGCCGCCACCAGGAAGCCGCGGATTTCGCCGGCCAGATATTGCGAGGTGTGGATGTTAAGGTAAGCCTCGTTGGCCGCGATGGCATCGATCAGCGCGGCCCCGGCCGACACCGGCGTGCCGCCATACGCCGCCAGGAAGGCCGGATCGTAGATGGCGGCGTCGCTCAGGTCGAAGGACTGGCTGTAGGTGCCGGACGTGACTCCCAGGGGGAAATCGGTAAAGGGAATCGCAATCTGCGCCACGCCGGTGAACGCGGACGTGGTGCAGCAGTGGATGTGCGCCATGGTGGTGCCGGCGAGCAGGTCGCGGAAGGGCACGTCGGCGGTCATGATGTCGCCATTGATGTCGAAGGTGGCGACACTGGAGCCGGGCGAGCCGTTCGGCGGGCTTTCGGCGGGTCCGCTGGCGACCGCCCGGATGATGCCGGCGCTGTCCTGTGCCAGGGCAGGAGCGCAAGCCGCGGCAGCGGCCAGCGCCAGGATGGATAAACTGTGTTTCATGGTATACCTCCTGATCAGGAAAGAAACCAACGCGTCACGACGTGACGCTGCGCAAAAAACTAGCACGTTGGCTCGTGGGTATACACACGGTACGGATGGGCAAAGGCTGCTGAGCAATAAGCGCAGGCCGGAGTGCTATCTCATCGGGAAAGTTCGCGGAATATGATTCAGCTACAGGGCATATGCCGCGAAAATCGAATCATTTTTGCAACAAGCGATAAGGCCTATTTTTTCTTCTGGATGGTGATCTCGCCGTCGGCCTCGAGGAAAGCGCATCCCATGTCGGCGCGCTCGCAATCGGCGGCGCGCAGGGCCTGGTCCAGGTCTTCGGCGGTGATGCGGCAGCGCTGCACCACCTTGTCGAAGAAGACGCCGTCGCGCCCGATCAGGACCGCCGTGCCGTCCAGCAGCACCGACATGCGCCGGCTATAGGCCGATATCATCGCCACCGCCGTGTTCAGCACGATGAGCGTGGCGGCGATGATCAGGCCGCCGCTCAGGGAATCGTCGCCGCCCGAGAGCGAATTCGACACCGCTTCCGACAGCAGCATCACGACCAGCAGGTCGAAGGGAGTGAATTGTCCCACGGTGCGCCGGCCCGAAATGCGCACCATCACCAGCAGGACCAGGTAGACCACCGCCCCGCGCACGATGAACTCCCACCACGGCAAATCCATATCGAACATGAGCACTCCCGAATGCACGATGATGGGGCGATTCTAATCATTTTATTAAGATCGAGCCGTTCGGTTCGGCAGGGCGCCGGCAACCTCACAGGCCGGTCCGGACGAACCGTGCGATGCGCTCCATTGCCAGCGGCGCCAGCGTTTCCTCGATGCTGCCGTATTCCTCCTCGCGGCCGGTGGGCGCGGTCTGGAACAGGTGGTTCAGCCCGGGCAGGATGGCTTGTTCGACGTGCCGGTCTCCGCCTGCGTGCAGGGCGGCGGCGATGCCTCGCACGTTCGGCGGCGCCGGCACCTGGTGATCGAGGCCCGCGCCCAGTACCAGGACCGGACACCTGACGGCGCGCCACGCCGTCCGCGCATCGTCCTGCAGGCTGGCGCGCAGGAACGGCTTCCCGGCCCATGCCAGCGACAGGGTTCCCGCGTTCATGTCGAGCTTCTTGATCAAGGCCTGGTCCTCGGGCGGCAGGCCCTGGTACAGCGCCTTCAATGCGGCCAGGCGCGGCGCCGGTTCGGCGTGCGCGAGCACGGTGTCGTAATAACGGCGCACGTAGGCCATGGCACGATCCGCCTCGGCCGGGCTGGCGCCGTGCGACTCGGCCCAGACCCGGTCTTGCAGCAGCATCAGGTCCAGGCCTTGCAGGCCGACGCCTGCCATCGACACGACGAAGTCCACGTCTCGCGGGCGCCGCGCGGCGCTTGCCGCGGCAATGTAGGCGCCGTCGCTATGGCCGACCAAACCGAGCCGTTTGACGCCACGGCGCGCACGCATGGCGCGGACGACACCATCCAGGTCGTCGATCAGGTCGGCGCCGACATGTCCCTCGTAGTCGCCGGTGGAACGCCCGACACCGCGCTTGTCGTAGCGCAGTACCGCGATGCCCTGGCGCGCGAGGTGATCCGCCAGCACGGCGAAGCTGCGGTGACCGAGCAGGTTGGCGTCGCGCGTACCCGGGCCGCTGCCGCCGACCAGGATCACGAGGTCCGGCTGCGCCACGCCATTCGGGATCGACAGCGTGGCGCCCAGGGTGATGCCGCCCGCGGTGCGGATGGCAAGCGTTTCGTCGGTGTAGGGAAAGGGCGGGCGCGGCGTTTGCGGCCGGGCTGCCATCGGAAAGTCCGCGACCTGGCGCAGTACCAAGGCTTGTGGCTGGCCGCCCTGTTTCCAGACACCCCGGAAGTAGTCGCCGGCCCAGGTGAGCGACAGTTCGGCGAAGGACAGCTTCAGGTCGACCGTGTCGCCGTGCTCCTCGATCGCGGCCACCGGGATGTCGATCACGCCCTGGTCGGGCGAGGCCACGCTGGCCCAGGGCGACCCGTCAGCGCGCCGGTACAACTCGGCGCCGAGCCGGAGCGTCGGGCCGTCCGGGGTGGCCAGGTCGCCCAGCCAGCGCCCCGGGTGCTCGTCCAGCGGACCAGCGGTAGGCAGGGTGTGGATGGCGCACAGCGATGCGAAGAGGGACGCGGACAATAGGGACTTCATCGAGACTCCGGACGAGGGTGGGAAGGGATGCCGGGTGGCGTCATTCGCGGTGGTAGCTGCGCAGGCGGAACACCATCCGTCCTTTGCTGCGTTCGCAGAAGCCGCTCATGGTTTCGCCGGGCGACAGGGTCCGGCTCAGGCGCGTGCCGGGCTGCTTGCCGGCGCAGGCGGCGTGCAGTTCGTCGGGGATGGCGGGCAGGGGTGGTGGAGCAGGTGGGGCCGGCGGTGCGGGAAGGGCAGGTTCGGCAGGGGCTGCGGGTGCGGGCGGTGGCGCCGGCGGCAGTGGCGCCATGGCCAGCGTGTGGGCATGTGGTGGAGCAGGTGGTGCGGGGCG
>DAMABW010000183.1:0-7090 GCA_031999925.1 Massilia sp.
GGCATACTACGGCCCCTGCGTAACCAAACGACAAGCCATCCATGGAAGCCGCGATCCAGACCACCTACGGCAAGCTGCCGGCCCTCCTCCTCACCGCGCCCGACGGCGCGCAAGCCTGCGTCACCCTGTACGGCGCCCACCTGATTTCCTGGCGCGGCGCCGACGGACGCGAACGCCTGTTCTGCAGCGCGCAGTCGGCGCTCGACGGCAGCCGTGCGATCCGTGGCGGCGTGCCGGTGATCTTCCCGCAGTTCGCGGAGCGCGGCGAAGGCATGCGCCACGGCTTTGCGCGCGTGAGCAACTGGCGCGTGGCGGACACCGGTATCGAGAACGGCTGGGCCTTTGCCGTGCTCGCGCTGGAGCCGGGCGGCCTGGCGCCGGAACACGCCGCCGCCTGGCCGCACGGCTTTGCGCTGGCGCTGCGGGTGGCGATCCACGCCAATGAGTTGTCGATGCGGCTCGAAGTGCGCAATGCCGGCAACGACGCGTTTCCGTTCGCGGCGGCCCTGCACACCTATCACCTGGTGGGCGATATCGGAACTGTCCGCATCAATGGCGTCGAACGCGAGGAACTGGCCATCACGGGCAAGTTCGACCATGTGTACGAAGGCGTCACACCGCCGCTGGCGCTGATCGATGGCGGCATCATGCTGACCGTGCGCCAGGAAGGGTTCACGGATGCGGTGGTGTGGAATCCGGGCGCGGAAGATGCGGCGGCGCTGTCGGACATGGCGGATGAGGAGTACCGGCGCTTCGTGTGCGTCGAGCCGGCGCTGTTGAATGGGCCGACACTGCAGCCGGGCGAGCACTGGGTGGGTGATTACCACGTCAGTTGAGAAGGCCGCGGTGCTTGCAATGTAGGGTGGGTGCCCTGTGCCCGCCCTACCAGGCACGCGTCAACGAATATGAAAAAGCCGGCTCGCGCCGGCTTTCGTTTAATTCGACTCCTTCACCATCCGCCCTTCGCTTTCCTGCACCGGACGGGCATTGAGCGGATACAGGCGCGAGAACAGGGCCATCTGCGCCGGCGAGGCCGTCATCGGCTGCTTCATCACCAGCCACAGCACGTTCTCGGTGCAGGGCGGCGTGGTCTGCGAGCCCATGTAGGTGTAGTACTCGCGGCGTTCCGGCAGCAATTCCAGCGGGTCGAGCGGTTCGCTCGATGCCACCTGCTGGTTCTTCTCCAGCGGGATGTTGTTCCACACGGTCTGGATCGCGTCGTTGGCCTTGCCGCGCTCCAGCAGCACGGCGACGATGGCCAGCTTGCCGCCCGGGCCGCGGTGCTCGAGGTGGATCACCATCTCGGTGCCCTTGCCGTTGATCTTTTCTTCCGACGGACGGTGGAAGTGGAACTGCACCAGTTCGTAGCTCTGGTTCCCGATGGTCATGAAGTTGCCGCGCGCGAGATTCACCTGCACGGTCTTGCCGTTGTCGACTTCGGTGTAGTCCGACGGGCGGTAGTTGAAGTCGATCTCGTCCAGGTTGACCTTCATGCCGTCGCGGATGTCGATTGGCGACTGGCGTTTGCCGGCGCCGCATTGCGACCAGGCCGGGTTGATCTTGCCCCAGTTCTCGGGACCGAACTCGCCTTCGTAGTCCCAGTGGTTGCTGATCTTCGGTGCGGCGGCAGCGGCGGCAACCACAGCGGCTGCGGCGGCTTCTTTCTTGCGCTTGGCCTCGGCCGCCTTTTTCGCCTTGGCGGCGGCAGCGACGCGCGCGGCCTGCTTGGCGCGCATCTCGGCCAGGCGCTCGGCGATGCGCACCGACAGATCGACCTCGGCATCTTCCTCGCTCCGCGCCGAGATGGCCGAGGCGGCCTTGTCGGCGGTGATGGCGCTGGTCTTGCCCGGCTTGGCGGCGGCTTTCTCGCCCTTCTCTTCCTTGTCGGCAGGCGCCGCCTTGTCGGCAACGGTCTTGTCGGCCGCGCGCGCGATCGCCAATGCGGCGGCCTTGTCGGCGGCAGCCTTGTCAGCGGTCTTGTCGGCAGCCTTGTCGGCGGCCGGCTTGGCACTGGCCGGCTTGGCGATGTCGGCCGCGAGCTTCTTGGCCGCGTCCGCTTCCGGCTTGGCGGCGTGGGCAGGTTCGTTGGCGCTTGCGTGGAGCATGACGAGGCTGCAAGCGAACAGGGCAATGAAGTGGCGCATGGGGTTGGTGGAAGTTATCTACCCACCTTTAACGACGCTTCCGTACGGAAACTTGAGTGTTTTTGCCGATTTAAACGCAGCGGTTAACGAAAAAGCGCCGGAACAATCCGGCGCTTTGGTCACTCGAACAAGAAGCTTGTCGATCCTGCTTATCGGCTCAACATCCTGCGGCCGAACTTCCACAATCCGCCCAGCATCAGCGGCACGATCGCCGCGCTCACGCCCACCAGCACGATCTCAGTCAGGTGGTCGCGGATGATTGGAATGTTGCCGAAGAAGTAGCCGGCAGTCACCAGGCTAGCCACCCACAGCACCGCGCCGGTGATGTTGTACAGCTGGAAGCGGGTATGGGTCATGTCCGACACGCCGGCCACGAACGGCGCAAAGGTACGCACCACCGGCACGAAACGCGCCAGGATGATGGTCTTGCCACCGTGCTTTTCGAAGAAATCGTGGGTACGATGCAATGCGTCCTTGTTGATCCAGCGGTAGTCATGGGTGAACATGCGCTGGCCGACGGCTTCGCCGATGTAGTAATTCAGGGTATTGCCCGTGACCGCGGCAATGATCAGGAGCGCCATCAGCAGCGGATAACTCATCTCGCCGGTGGCGCAAAAGGCGCCGGCGATGAAGAGCAAGGTGTCGCCCGGGAAGAAAAACAGGACCACGAGACCGGTCTCGCAGAATACGATGGCGAACAGGACGATGTAGACATACACCCCGTATTGCGCCAGGAGGACGCCCAACGTCTTATCGACATGAAGAATCATGTCGAAAAATTGCATCAGATCCATAATTTTCCTAAACGGTAACGCCGCATCATACCATCACTGAGCCTGTCAAAACCTCCGGCAGGACAAGCAGACTTGTCGTCGTTGACGGTATTTAAGGCAGTGTTAAGTTTCCGAAATATTCATTTTCAGGTCTACAATTACTTCATACAAACAACAAAGGTGGGTGGAGATGAATGCAGGAATGATGGGTATGGGCGCGGCCCTGCTGTTGGCCAGCACGCTGGCGCAGGCGGCCGCTCCGAAACCCTTGCCGCCAAAGGCGAGCGTGGGCGAGATCGTCAAGGAATCGAAGGCGTCCGACTGGCGTCCGCTCGACCTCGAGAACACACTCTACATGGACCTGCCGGGCGGTCGCGTGGTCATCGAACTGGCCCCGCCCTTCGCGCCTAACCACGCCGCCAATATCAAGGCCCTGGCGCGCGAGCATTATTTCGATGGCCTGGTGATCCTGCGCTCGCAGGACAACTTCGTGGTGCAGTGGGGCGATCCGGACGAAAAGAACCCGCGCCAGGCCAAGACCGCGAAGATGAAGCTGAAGGCCGAGTTCACCGCGCCCCTGAAAAACGACCGCCACTTCACGCGCCTGAAAGACGTCGACGGCTACGCGCCGCAAGTCGGCCACTCGAACGGCTTCCCGGTCGGGCGCGACCCGAAGAAGGGCGAAACCTGGCTCGCGCACTGCTACGCCATGGTCGGGGTGGGTCGCGACAACGAGGCCGACAGCGGCGGCGGCACCGCGCTGTACGTGGTCACCGGCCAGGCGCCGCGCCAGCTGGACCGGAATATCACCGTGGTTGGGCGCGTCGTGTCCGGCATGCCGTTGCTGTCGAGCATGCCGCGCGGCCCGGCGCCGATGGGCTTCTACGACAAGCAGGAGATGCAGGTGCCGATCAACGCCTTCCGCGTCGCGGTCGACGTGCCGAAGGAAGAGCGCAGCAACTTCGAGGTGATGCGCACCGACAGCGGGACGTACCAGAAGGTGGTGGAGGCCCAGCGCAACCGCGGCGGCCCCTGGAACGTGTTCGCGGCCGGGCATGTCGACCTGTGCAATGCGCCGATTCCGGTGCGTGAGCAACACGGTGAAAAAAGCGGCGCGCAAAAATAAAACAACACGGGGACCGGCGATTTCGGCGCGCGATATAATCTGAGCGATGAACGCGCCCGTCCCCACCCACCGCCCCATCCAGCAACTTCCCGACCAGCTGATCTCGCAGATCGCCGCTGGCGAGGTCGTCGAGCGGCCCTCGGCCGTCGTCAAGGAGTTGCTGGAAAACGCGCTGGACGCCGGCGCCACCCAGATCACGGTCCGCCTCGAAGAAGGCGGCGTCAAGCGCATCGCCATCACCGACAACGGCCGCGGCATCGAGCCCGACCAGATGCCGCTCGCCCTGGCACGCCATGCCACCTCGAAAATCGCCTCGCTGACCGACCTCGAGAACGTGGCGACGCTGGGCTTCCGTGGCGAAGCGCTGGCATCGATCGCTTCGGTGGCGGCGGTATCGATCACCTCGCGCACCAAGGACGCACCGCATGCCTGGGAAATCGTCGGCTCGCACCTGGGCCAGGTCGTGCCCTCCTCCGGCCCGCTCGGCACCACGATCGACGTGCAGGACCTGTATTTCAATACGCCGGCGCGCCGCAAGTTCCTGAAATCCGAGCAGACCGAATACGGCCACTGCGCCGAGGTCGTGCGCCGCATCGCACTGGCGCGGCCCGACGTGACCTTCAGCCTGACCCACAACGGCCGCACCATCGACCACTGGGCCGTGGGCGAGATGGCGCGCCGCAGCAGCCAGATCCTGGGCAACGATTTTGCCGAAGCGCGCATCGCCATCGACGAATCGGCCGGTCCCTTGCGCCTGTTCGGCTACGCCGGCCTGCCGACCGCCTCCAAGGCGCGTGCTGACGGCCAGTTCTTCTACGTAAACGGGCGTTTTGTGCGCGACAAGGTGCTGGTGCACGCGGTGCGCGCCGCCTACCAGGACGTGCTGCACGGCGACCGCTTCCCGTCCTATGTGCTGGCGCTCGACCTCGATCCGGCCCTGGTCGACGTCAACGTGCACCCATCGAAAACCGAAGTGCGCTTCCGCGACAGCCGCGCGGTGCACCAGTTCGTGTTCCACGCAGTGCAGCGCGCGCTGGCGCAGACCTCGGCCACGGCGCACGGCAGCGTGCCGGCGCCGCTCTCCGCCGCCGAGATCACGCCGACGGCCTCGAACGCGAACGCCAACTGGCGCCGCCCGCACGAGCAGACCTCGTTCGGCGCGCAACTGGCGCCAACCTTTTCGCCGTCGCCTTACCCGCCGGGTAGCCGCTGGGATGCCCCGGCGACGCAGGGCGTGGCCCAGACCACCGCGAACTACGGCGCACTGTTTGCCGATCCCGAGCGTTCGAGCGCATCCGTGCCGGCGTCACCATCGGCACCGCTGCAGGTGGCGCCCATGCCGACTACGTCCGCCGCCCCGAGCAACGACGACTTCCCGCTCGGCTTCGCCTTGGCCCAGCTGCACGGCATCTACATCCTGGCCCAGAACACGCGTGGCCTGGTGCTGGTGGACATGCATGCGGCGCACGAGCGCATCCTGTACGAGCAACTGAAGAACGCGCTCGACGCCCAGGTCGAAGGCCAGGACATGCAGGTGCAGTCGCTCCTGATTCCGGTGACCTTCTTCGCCGACGCCATCGAGGTGGCTACCGCCAACGACCACCAGGACACCCTGAAGGCGCTCGGCTTCGACATCGCCGCCCTGTCGCCGACCACGCTGGCCGTGCGCGCGGTGCCGACCCTGCTGAAAAACGCCGATGCGCAAACGCTGGCGCGCGACGTGCTGCGCGACGTGCGCGAATTCGGCGGCTCGCGCGTGCTGATCGAGCGCCGCAACGAACTGCTCGGCACACTGGCCTGTCACACGGCGGTGCGCGCGAACCGCATCCTCACCATCCCCGAAATGAATGCACTGCTGCGCCAGATGGAAAGCACCGAGCGCGCCGACCAGTGCAACCACGGCCGTCCGACCTGGGTCCAGCTCGACATCTCGGCCCTCGACAAACTGTTCCTGCGCGGTCAATAAAGATGGTTCAAGAAGCAAGCAACGCCCGGCCACTGGCCGTGGCGATCATGGGCCCGACCGCGTCGGGCAAGACCGCGGCGGCGCTCGCCATTGCGCGCGAGCGCCCGGTCGAGATCATCTCGGTGGACTCGGCCCTGGTGTACCGCGAAATGGACATCGGCACCGCCAAGCCGAGTGCCGACGAGTTGGCCGCCGTGCCGCACCACCTGATCGACATCATCGACCCGCTCGACGCCTATTCGGTGATGCAGTTCAGGAACGACACCCTGCGCCTGGTGGAAGAGATCGGCGCGCGCGGCAAGCTGCCGCTGCTGGTGGGCGGCACGATGATGTATTTCAAGGGCCTGACCGATGGGCTGGACGACTTGCCGACCGCCGACGCCGAGGTGCGTGCGCGCATCGATGCGGAAGCCGCGCAGATCGGCTGGCCGGGCATGCACGCCAAGTTGCGCGCACTCGACCCGGTGACGGCCGAGCGCCTGGCGCCCGCCGACGCCCAGCGCATCAACCGCGCGCTGGAGATCATCGAACTGACCGGCAAGCCGATGTCGGAACTGCTGGCGCGGCGCGCCAAGCCGGTGCTGCCCTTCGAACTGGTGTCGTTTGCGCTGGAGACGCCGGACCGCGCCATCCTGCACAAGCGCATCGCGCTGCGTTTCGAGCAGATGCTGGGCACGTCGGATGACGCCGGCATCGTGGCCGAGGTGGCGCGCCTGCGTGCGCGCGGCGATCTGTCGCCGAATTTGCCCTCGATGCGCTGCGTCGGGTATCGCCAGTCCTGGGATTACCTGGACGGCAAGATCGACCGCGCCGCCCTGCGCGAGACCGGGATCATCGCCACGCGCCAGTTGGCCAAGCGCCAGCTGACCTGGCTGCGCGCCATGCCGGACCGGATCGTGGTCGACTTCATGGGACGCGACCCGGCGGGCGAGATCCTGGGCCATCTGGAAGGCTTGCAAAAATAGCAGTGCAGCAACAAAGGCGCGCTGTTTCGCGCCGTTTCGCTGAGGCAGCCTTGACAGAGCGCGTTCTGCCTTGGATAATATCGTTCTCTTTGGTGATATAGCTCAGTTGGTTAGAG
>DAMABW010000183.1:7190-8659 GCA_031999925.1 Massilia sp.
CACAGCACTCATAATGCTGGGGTCGGTGGTTCAAGTCCACCTATCACCACCAGAATTCCAAGCGATGGCTTGGCTCATGCGAGTCAAGCCATTTGCTTTATCAGCTTGCAGCACGCAGTTTGGTGCTTAGTTTCGGTGATATAGCTCAGTTGGTTAGAGCACAGCACTCATAATGCTGGGGTCGGTGGTTCAAGTCCACCTATCACCACCAGAAGTTGGAAAAGCCGTCGATTCGCAAGGATCGGCGGCTTTTTCGTTTTCTGACATCCGTTTATACGTCGGCGTTTTCGTCGAGTTCGAATTCACCGCGGCCGTAGGCTTCGATCACCGATTGCGCCTGCTGCAAATAACTCGCCGGCACCAGGATGCGCACGCCGCCCAGCGCCGGCGCCAGCAGCAGATCGGTTTGCATCAAATGGGCATCGGCCAATACCGCCGGAATGCCCGAGGCTTCGAGGCAGCCCTGCATCAGGGATGCTTCCATCGGTATCAGATAACGCGCGACGATAAACAGGTCGCGCCCGGGGATGGCTTCGATTTCCGGGTGCGCGGCCAACCACGCGTCCAGCGCTTGTTCCATGACGTTCCCCTGCCGTGTTGATGGATGAGCACATACTACCGTGTCCCGTTATCGCATGACGCCGGATTGCGCGTTTATCGCAGCAGAGCCGGGAGCGACGACAGCAGGTACAGCGTCACGCCAATCAGGCCGCCGACGATCGTGCCATTTATGCGAATGAATTGTAGATCCTTGCCGATATTCAGTTCGATTTGTTCTGACATCTCGGCGCTGTCCCAGTTTTTCACGGTGTCGGCGATATGGCGGGTCAGGAAGACCGCGAATTCCGGCGCCGCCGCGCGCGAGGCCAGTTCCAGGTTCTCATTCAGCGACTGCCGCAGTTGCGGGTCTTCGGCCAGGGTTTGCCCCAGCCAGGCGCCGGTAGCTTCGATACGGCCGCGCAGCATCGAGGTGTTGCTGTGCAGGTCACGTTTCAGCCAGTCGCGCAATTCGTTCCAGAGCGAAGCCAGGTAATTGTTCAGCGCCTCGTCGTTGAGCAGGTAGTTCTTGATTTCCTCGCTGCGTTCCAGGAATGTGGGGTCGGCTTTCAGGCGTTCGATGAATTCGGCGGTGAACACGTCGAAACGCTGGCGCAGCGGGTGGTGCGGGTCGGCGCTGACTTTATTCAGGATGCCCGAGGCCAGGCGCACGGCGATATCGGCGCCTTTGCGGCCGATCAGTTCCGAAGGCAGCATCTTTTCGATAAAGGCATATTCTTCCTTCAGCCAGTCGACGATGCCCTGCGAAATATAGGACTGCGTTTCCTCGTTATCCAGCAACTTGGCCAATTGGTGGATGCCTTCGTTCAGCAGTTCCTGGTGCCGCCCTCCCCGCGTCAGGCTTTCCAGGATGGTGCCGGCGGACTTGGACAAATCCACGCTTTTCACCATCGAATGCACGGCCTTGCGCA
>DAMABW010000184.1:0-8649 GCA_031999925.1 Massilia sp.
TTTTCGCAAAGAAAGGTGCGCACTATCCGATTTGAATTGCTAGGAGCTCATGAATTGATCAGTATGTGTGTGAGTTTTCGTTAGATTGTGATCAAGCTTTCGGCGAAAACTCGTCAATAACAAGACCGCGGTTGGGCCAACACAAACTTACATACGGAGAAGACACATGAGCAGGAATAGCATCTGGAAGGCAGTCGTCGGTATCGCGGCACTGGGCGTGGCGGTCGGCGCCCAGGCAGGGTCGAATGGCGTGAAGGTCGCGGTCACGCCCGAGAAAAACATGCTTGGCGCGAGCGACAACGTGGTCGTCAACGTGACGATGACGAATACCTCGGATAGCCCGCAGTACGTGCTGAAATGGCGCACGCCGTTCGCCGGCATGAGCGCACCGCTGTTCGACGTGCAGCGCGACGGCGCGGCCGTGCCCTACACCGGCGCCCTGGTCAAGCGCAAGGCGCCGACCCAGGCCGACTACTACCTGCTCAAGCCCGGTGCGTCGCACACGGTGAAGGTCGAACTCTCGTCGCTGTACGACATGAGCGTCAGCGGCGACTATTCGGTGCGCTACCGCGCCGCGTCGCCGGACCTGTTCCTGGGCAGCAAAGGCCGTATCGGCGAAGTGACGGCGGCCGGCGCCGCTGCCCAGGCGGCCGACGTGCTGGAATCGGACACTGCTTCGCTCTACATCGAAGGCCGCTTGCCGCGTGGCGCGGCCTCGCCGATCATGCAGGCCCTGAAACTGCACGGCGGCGAAGTGCAGGCGGCGGCCCTGAGCTTCAGCTCGTGCAGCGCCTCGCAGCAAAGCACGATCACCTCGGCCATCTCGGCGGCCAAGACCATGACCAACAATTCGAACACCTATATGACGAATGGGGTGATGGGTACGCGCTACAAGAAATGGTTCGGCACCGTGACCTCGACGCGCCAGAACACGGTCAAGGCGCACTACGCCGCGATCAAGAACGCCTTCGACACCAAGAACGTGATTGTCGATTGCAACTGCAACGACAGCGCCTACGCCTACGTGTATCCAACCCAGCCTTACCGCATCTACGTCTGCAACGCGTTCTGGTCGGCACCGTTGACGGGTACCGATTCGAAAGGCGGCACCCTGGTGCACGAGATGAGCCACTTCAACGCGGTTGCCGGCACCGACGACCACGTGTATGGCCAGAGCGGCGCGGCCAGCCTGGCGATCAGCAATCCGAACCTGGCGGTCGACAATGCCGACTCGCACGAGTACTTCTCGGAGAACACCCCGGCGCTGAACTGATTCGGCGGTCGGTGTGACGAAGCCGGCTCGATGGGCCGGCTTTTTTATTCGCTTTTATTCGCTACTTGCCGGTGTGCGCGAAAGTGGTTGGCTTGGCGGGGCTTTCCGCCAGCTGGTCCGGCTTGTTCACGTCGGTGAGGAAGGGGCCGGCGTAGCCGATATTGTAGGTGTGCCGGCCTGGCTTGAAGGCGTACGACGGCGTGATGTCGATCGTGCTTTTCAGGGTCTTGCCGGGCTCGACGGCCTGGTAGTCGGCGGCCGTGAGGGCGGCGCGTTTCACCATCCTGCCCGTGTAGTCGAGCGGCCGGTTGTCGAAGGCGCGCACGTCGAAGCGGCGCCCGGTCAGTTCCTTCCCTTCCGCGATTTCACGCGGGATCCAGATCGTTTGCTTGCCATAGTTGAATACGGTCAGGTGCACCAGCACGTGGCCGTTGTTCGACTCGATGTCGATGGTTTGCTTGACGTTCACTCGGTCGGCTCCGGCGGCGCCCGCCAGTGCGGGGAAAAGGCTCATCGCCGCCAGGGCGATGAACAGGAAGGGTCTGCGTTGCATGATTACTCCGTGAGGCTGGTCTCATGCATTGTGCGGGCGGAAGCGGGATTTGCCAAGGTCTTGCGGTAGCGGGCGGTGATACCTGGTGGGTTCGAGAACCCACCCTACAGGGGTATCGGCCGTGTCACGAGTAGGACACAGGTGTCCACCCTACGTAGGGTGGGTTCTTGAACCCACCAGCCACCGACGTCAGAAAGTCCGTAGGGTGGGCACTTGTGCCCACGCGGTATGACAACGTTCAAATGAAAGATTATTTCAGCAACGCCACTTACGTGAAATATTATTTCAAGGCGCCACCGCTGCCGGCACCGCCGTCAAGATCGTGATCGCCACCCTGCGATTACGCGCCTTGCCCTCTTCGTTATCGTTCGACGCCACCGGCTGGTTCGCTCCATGCCCCACCGCCGTCAGCCTGGCCGGCGCGATCCCGTTATCGATGAACAAGCGCACGACACTGCTTGCGCGCACGGCCGACAATTCCCAATTCGACGGGAACAAGGGGCTGGCAATCGGCACATTGTCGGTATGCCCTTCCACCTCGATCGCATGCGGGTCGTTCTTCAGCAAGCCCGCTACCGTGCCGAGCGTCTCGCGCGATTCCTCGCCCAGCGCCGCCTGCCCTTCGGCAAACAAAATGCTGGCATTGATCTCGACGCTGACCCCGCGTCCGGTCTGCACCACGCGCACCTTGCCGGCCTGGATCAGCGGCATCAGCGAATTGTTGAGGTCGCGCGCCAGGGTATTCATGCGCTCGCGCTCGCGCTTGGCCGCTTCGGCACGCTTGCGGGCGATGATGCCGCTCAGCGGCAAGGCATCGATGGCGCTGCTGGCCTGCGGGGTTTCCGGCTGGCCGCCGAAGGCGCTGCCGAGGGCATCCGACAGCACCTTGTACTTGCCCTCGTTAACCACGGAAATCGCGTACATCACCACAAAAAAGGCAAACAGCAGCGTGATGAAGTCGGCGTAGGAAATCAGCCAGCGATCCTGATTGTCGCCGGCGCCCGCGCCGTGGCCATGGCCGCTGTTTTCGTCGTAGCGTTTGCGCGCCATCGTCAGCAGCTCAGCGCTTCGCCAGCAGGCTGGCCACGCGCTCTTCCACCACGCGCGTGTGGTTGCCGGTGGCGAGGTCGTGGAAGACTTCCAGCAGGATTTCGTACTGCGCCACCTGGTCCGACACGATCGCCTTCAGCTTGTTCCCCACCGGCAGGAAGAACAGATTGGCTAGTCCGACACCGTACACGGTCGAGACGAAGGCCACCGCGATCCCCGAACCGAGGCGCGACGGGTCCGACAAATTTTCCATCACATGGATCAGTCCCAGCACCGCGCCCAGGATGCCGATGGTCGGCGCATAGCCGGCAGCGGACTCCCAGATGCGCGCCGCCTGGCGCTCGCCGAATTCAAAAGCGTTGATCTCGGTTTCCAGCAGATTGCGCAGCTTGTCCGGGTTGATGCCGTCGACCACCAGGCGAAGGCCCTTCTGCACGAACACATCCTCCGTGCCCATGTACTGTTCCAGCGACAAAAGCCCGTCGCGGCGTGCCGACAGGCTCCAGAGGGCAATTGCTTGAGCCAGCGGCTGGCGTCCGCTTTTCGGCGGGAAAAACACCCAGCGCAGCATCTTCATGCCGCGCCGGAAGGTCCTGGCTTCGGATTGCAGCAGCACCGCACCAAAAGTGCCGACCACGACAATGGCAAACGCCGCCGGCTGGATGAGTGAGGCAAAGCGGCCGCCGTCGAGCGTGTGCCCGACGAACAGGCCGGCCAGCGCCAGCGCCAGGCCGATCAGGCTGGCGAAGTCCACAGTCTCTCCCGCAGCGACGCACGCAGCCGCGCCACCGCTTGTGTATGGAGTTGCGACACGCGCGACTCGGACACGCCAAGGACGGCGCCGATTTCCTTCAGGTTCAGTTCCTCTTCGTAGTACAGGCCCATCAGGATCTTCTCGCGCGGCGGCAGGCCATCGATGGCCTCGATCACGGCCGAGCGGAAGTCGGTGTGGAGCAGCGCGCGCAGCGGGTCGGCTTCGTCCACGGCGTAGCGGTCGAGGAAGCTGTCGTTGCCGTCGTCGTCATGGAAGTCCTCGTAGTAGACCAGTTGGTGGCCGCCGCCTTCGAACAGCATTTCCTGGTAATCCTCGAGCGGAATGTCGAGCGACTTGGCAACCTCGAGTTCGGTCGGCGCGCGGCCCAGGCGCTGCTGCAGAGCGGTCATGGCGGATTCCACTTTCTTCATGTTCTGGCGGGTGCTGCGCGGCATCCAGTCGTTGGCGCGCAGTTCGTCGACCATCGCGCCGCGGATGCGCAGCACGGCATAGGTTTCGAACTGGGCGCCGTGGTTGTCCTCGTAGCGGTTGATGGCGTCCAGCAGGCCCATCATGCCGGCCTGGATCAGGTCATCGACCTCGACCGACGGCGGCAGCTTGGCCTTCATCTGGTGGGCAAGACGCTTGACCAGCGGTTGATGCTGGGCGAGCAAATGATTCTTGTCCGCTTTCCCTTTGACGGTATACATGCTTGTGCTTTTTCTTAAGGACTAATGCGCGAGCCGGCGTGACGCTTGACGCCAGCCATGGCCGGCAGCGCGAAGCGTCCGGCCAGCTGGCGAAACGCCACCGAGGCCCCCGCCAGCGGGAAGGCATCGACCACCGAACGCCCGAGCCGCGCGGCGCGGTGCAGGTATTCGTCGGCCGGCACCGACCCCATCGAGGTCAACGTTACCGCCAGGTAACGGCTTGCCGCTTGCGACATATTATCGTAAACAATCTCGGCCTCCGCCTCGCTCGCCCCGGTGACCAGGATGCCGAAAGGACGACGTCCGAATTCCTGGGCCAGGCGCTTGATCAGGGTGTAGGCGTTGGTGATCGAGGTGGCGCCCGTCGACACCTGCACCACGATTTCCGACTCGGCCAGCATCGGCACCGCGAAGCTGCCGTCGCGCTGCAATTCGCCGTCGACGATCACGATGCCGCCCTGCCCTTTTACCAGTACATCGAAGGCTTTCGCCAGGCGCCGCGCTTCATCGCTGCCGGCTTGCGGGGCGACACCGTCGCGCACCAGGGTCGCCACCTGGAAACCCTGGGGCGCATGCTGCACCACCTGGTTCAGCGCGCATTCCTGGCGCGCCACCTGCAGCAGGCTGACATGGCGTTCCATTTCCAGCTCGCGCGCCACGCCACGTTCGCGCTGGCAGGCGTCGACGATCATCACGTCATTGCCGGCCTGGACCAGCGACGCACCCAGGTTCACCAGCATCGCGCCCTTCTCGTCGCCCGGCGTGGCCGAGAGGAAGGTCACGAGGCGTGGTTTCGGGCCGGCCAGCATCCGGCGCAGGCCCTCGGCCTGGTCGAAGTCGAAACTAGCCAAGGTGCACCCCGCGCAGGCCGCTGTCGTTCTTCAGGTTGCCGGTGCCGGCCATCAGGACCGGCAGGTCGGCGTCGTCGAACTGGCTGGCGGCATCGCGGCGGCTGCGGAAGGCGCGGTCGACCAGCATGGCGCGGTCGGCCAGGTGCAGGTCTTCCGGCACGCGCTGGCCGTTCGAGATGTAGTGCAGGTTCAGCTTGTTGCGGATCATCACGTCGAGCACGTTGCCGATCGAGGCGGCTTCGTCGAGCTTGGTCATGATGCAGCCGTGCAAACCGCTGCCCTGGTAGGCGCGCACGACTTCGTTCAGCGTTTCGTTGGTCGAGGTCGCATTCAGGCACAGCAGGCGCTTCACGTCGGCGCCGGCGCCGGCCAGCATCGCCACCTGTTCGGTCACCATCTGGTCGCGCTGCGACATGCCGATGGTGTCGATCAGCACGGTATGCTTGTTCTTCAGTTCTTTCAGGGCGATGCGCAGGTCGGCTTCGTCCTTCACCGAGTGCACCATCACGCCCAGGATCTTGCCGTAGATGCGCAGTTGCTCGTGGCCGCCGATACGGTAGGCATCGGTGGTGATCAGCGCCAGCTTGTCGGCGCCGTGGCGCATCACGCAGCGCGCGGCCAGCTTGGCGGTGGTGGTGGTCTTGCCGACACCGGTCGGGCCGACCAGGGCAAACACGCCGCCCTGGTCCAGCAGCGAGTCTTCATCGGCCATGGTCGTCAGGTTACGGGCCAGCACGGTCTTGATCCAACGCATCGACTCGGCGGCATCCTTGTTGGCCGGCAGCTTGTCGATCAGGTAGCGCGACAGCGAGGCCGAAAAACCGGCGGCCAGCATTTCGCGCAGCACGGTGGCTTTTTGCGGCTCGCGCTGCTGGGTGCTGCCCCAGGACATTTCGGCCAACTGGCTTTCCATCATGCCGCGCATGGCGCGCAGTTCGCTCATCATGCCGGTCATCTCTTGCGCGGCCGATTCCTTGGCCTGGGCGATGGCGGTCTGCATCATCTTGGTCATGGCGGCCATGTCGAAGGCCGGCTCGACCGGTGCCGCAGCGGGTACAGGCATGCGCTGGGCAAAGGCAGGCTCGAATTCCGGCTCCGACTGGGCGGCGCGGCGGGCGAACACGTGTTCCGGCGCCACGGCCGGGGCGGCGCCACGGCGGTTGACGAAGGCCGGCGCGGCTTCCGGTTCGAAAGCATCGAGGGCCAAGCGCGGCTGCGGCTGGGCCATTTCCGATTCCGGCGCCGGCGACGCCAGCGACGCGACGTCGTCGTTGTCCAACGCGAGAATCTCGACCACGCCATCGACGGGCCGGTTCGAGAGGATGACGGCATCCGGCCCGAGCGCATCGCGCACCTTGCGCAAGGCTTCACGAGAGGTTGCCGCTGTAAATTTCTTCACATTCATCTTTTTCTCCGCACACACTGCATTCAATTTCAACGAAAGGCATAGCGCCTGTCCACGAATGAGATTATTGACGATGCCGTGAGGCAAGCATCTGGGGAGAAAGCGGGGAAAAGGGGGTTATTTCTCGGGGGAGGTGTTTGGCCGGTGCTGGCCGGGGGAGGCGTTTCGAGCGAATCCGCGCCGTTCCGGGCCACTGGACACGCACGAAACGCGTGGGCACGGGGTGCCCACCCTACTGGTGTGAAGCCAACAAATCCGGAACGTTTCTCGTAGGGTGGGCACTTGTGCCCACGCGGATCATGCACACCGATACCGGTTCGCCGACGGGCTCCGCGACGTAAAAACACCACGAATGCCCAACGATCAACCCACTTAAAAAAAATGGCGCCGGTTTCGCTCCGGCGCCACTTCGACACTATTACTGCGCACCTACCAGGCTGGTCACACGAATCGTCTTGGTCTCCGGAATCTCCGAATGCGACAAGACCTTCAAATTCGGCAGCGCGCGGCGCAGGAAGCGCGACAGCAGCACACGCAGCGGGCCCGGCACCAGCAGCACCGGGGTGTGGCCCATGGCTTCCTGCTGCTGCGAGGCGTTGTACGCCTGCTGGGCAATCGTGTCGGCCAGGCCCGGCTCGATGCCGGTGCCGTCGCCGCCCGCGCCCAGGGCCTGCATCAGTAGACGCTCGAGGCGGTTGTCCAGGGTCATCACCGACAACTCGTTGGTACCCGGGAACAGCTGCTGCACGATCGCACGTCCAAGGGCGATACGTACCAGGGCAGTCAGGTCGTTCGGGTCCTGGGTCTGGCCGGCATGCTCCGACAGGGTCTCGATGATGGTGCGCATGTCGCGGATGTGCACGCCTTCGATCAAGAGGTTCTGCAACACTTTCTGCAGGGTCGACAGCGACACGACTTTCGGCACCAGGTCTTCGACCAGCTTCGGCGATTCCTTGCCCAGGTGATCGAGCAAGGCTTGGACTTCCATGCGGCCCAGCAGTTCCGACGCATGCGTCGTGATCAGGTGGTTCAGGTGGGTGGCGACAACGGTACCGGCGTCGACCACGGTATAGCCCAGGTTCTGCGCTTCGTCGCGCAGGCCGGCTTCGATCCACACCGCCGGCAGGCCAAAGGCCGGATCGGTGGTCGCCTGGCCCGGCAGCGTGCCGCTGGCCATGCCCGGGTTGATCGCCAGGAACTGGCCATTGATCGCTTCGCCGACGCCCACTTCCACGCCCTTCAGGGTGATGCGGTAGCTCGACGGCTTGAGCTCCAGGTTGTCGCGGATGTGCACCGGCGGCGCCAGGAAGCCGACTTCCTGGGCAAACTTCTTGCGAATGCCCTTGATGCGCTTGAGCAACTCGCCGCCCTGCGTCTTGTCGACCAGCGGAATCAGGCGGTAGCCCACTTCCAGGCCCAGGGTGTCGACCGGCATGATGTCTTGCCAGGTCGCTTCTTCGGTCTCGGCGCTGGCTGCCTTGCTGGCACCGGCTGCCGCTTCGTCAGCCGCGGCTTCGGCTTCGCGCTGCGGTGCGTTCTTGTTGCGCTTGGCCATCAGGTAGCCCGAACCGACCAGCGAACCGGCCAGCAGCAGGAACACCAGGTTCGGCATGCCCGGAATCAGGCCCAGGCCGCCGATGATGGCGCCAGTAATGTACAGCACTTCCGGCTTGGCAAACAGCTGGCCGACCATCTGGCCGCCGATGTCCTGGTCGTTGGCCACGCGCGACACCACCATACCGGCGGCGATCGAGATGATCAGCGATGGAATCTGCGCCACCAGGCCGTCACCGATGGCCAGCAGGGTGTAGGTCTTGGCGGCGTCGCCGACGGCCATGTCGTGCATCACCACGCCGACGATCAGGCCGCCGATCACGTTGATCAGGGTAACCATGATACCGGCGACGGCATCGCCCTTGACGTACTTCGAGGCACCGTCCATCGCGCCGTAGAACTCGGCTTCCTGGCCCACTTCGGCACGACGCTTGCGTGCTTCGGCTTCGCCGATCATGCCGGCGTTCAGGTCGGCGTCGATCGCCATCTGTTTACCAGG
>DAMABW010000185.1:0-8647 GCA_031999925.1 Massilia sp.
CGATCAACGCAAGGCCAGCGGCGCCGCGCGCTTGCCCGGCACCGGGCCGGAACCCTGCGCGGCCAGCTTGAACACCGACAGCGCCCCGGTCAGTTGCCCGGTCTGCTCGGTCAGCGATTCCGCCGCCGCCGAGGCTTCCTCGACCAGGGCCGAGTTCTGCTGGGTCATCTCGTCCATGCTGTCGATGGCACGGCCGATGTCCTCGATGCCTTCGCTCTGGCGCTGGCCGGCCATGCTGATCTCGGCCATGATGTCCTGCACCTTCTTCACCGATTCCACGATCTGGCCCATGGTCACGCCGGCCTGGTCGACCAGCGCGCTGCCGGCGTTCACCTTCGACACCGAGTCGCCGATCAGTTCCTTGATTTCCTTGGCCGCCGCGGCCGAGCGCTGGGCCAGGTTACGCACTTCGCCGGCCACGACCGCGAAGCCGCGGCCCTGTTCGCCGGCGCGCGCCGCCTCGACCGCCGCGTTCAGCGCCAGGATATTGGTCTGGAAGGCGATGCCGTCGATCACCGAGATGATCTCGACGATCTTCTTGGCCGAGGTGTTGATGTCGCCCATGGTGGCGACCACGCCGCCCACCACTTCGCCGCCGCGCGTCGCGATGCCGGTGGCGTTCACCACCAGCGCGTTCGCTTCGTTGGCATTGGCCGCGTTCTGGCGCACGGCGCCGGTGAGTTCGTCCATGGCGCGCGCGGTGCGTTCCAGGCTGGCGGCCTGGGATTCGGTGCGGCCCGCCAGGTCAGCATTGCCGCTGGCGATTTCGGCGCTGGCCACCGCGATGGTCTCGGCCGAACCCTTGATCTCGGCCACCATCGTGGCCAGGCGCAGGCGCATTTCCTTCAGTGCCACCAGCAGGCTGGTGCTATCTTTCGCGTCGGTGCGGATGTCCATGGCCAGGTCGCCGGCGGCGACGGCGCGGGCGATCTCGCGGGCGTATTCCGGCTCGCCGCCGAGCTGCTGCCAGATGGCGCGCACCACGAACCACGACACGGCGGCCAGGCTGGCGATCACGATCAGCGCGGTCAGGATCATGGTCCACAGCACGCGGCGCACATTGCCTTCGCTGTTGGCGATGCCGGCCTTGAACTGTTCCTTGGCCTGGGCCTGGGTCTTGTCCAGGTCCGCGTTGAGGGCGGCCAGGCTGCTCTGCATCTTGCCGACCACGGCCTGGGGGTCGCCTCCCTCCATCTCGAGCATGATGCGCGCGGCCGACAGGGCCGGCGCATAGTAGTCGTTGAATTCCTTCAGCAGGCGCGCGCCGTTGGCGGCCTGGCCGTCGATCTGGCCGAATTGCTGCAGGTGGGCGCGCACCTTGTCGGCCTGCTTGCCGACTTCGTCGATGCGCGCCTTGTCGCCTTCGGTGACGGCGTCGCGCAGGGCGTCGGTGACGTCGCCGATTTCAAGCGTCAGTGCCTTGGACGCGTCCAGCACCGGGTAGTCCACGCGTTCGGTGGAGTTGATCGACTTCAGGGCGTCGGTCGCGATCATCGCGCTCACGCCAATACCGAGGCCGAAGATCAGGGTCGAAATGGCCGGAAGGGCCCAGATTCTGCGCTTGATGCTCATGTTCTTGTCTCTCTCACTATCCATGAAACCGCCCCGCGGGCAGGACCGGCGGGGCGTTTATCGGAAACAGCTTTCGGAAAACAGCGTTGGACGGCTTATGGCGCCGTGTAGACGACCTTCACGCTGGCGTCGACCGAGGCCTTGTCCATGTAGCCGATCGCTTTCGGGTTGGCGGCCACCGCGGCTTTCACGGCGGCGCTGTTCGCGACTTCCTTCGGCATCGTGGCCTTGCCGGTAAAGACCAGCTTCGACCACAGGGCCTTGGCCTGCGAGGCGTCCTTGTCGGTCACCTTCTTGTAGAACTCGGCGCGCAGCGGCGAATCTTCGGACTGGTCGACCGGGGTCATCGCGCTCGACTTACCGAGGAAGAACTGGGCGACCTGGTCCTTCGTCATCGACGACTCGGCGGCCTTGGCATTGACCACCACGACCACTTCGGCAAACGCCGGAGCGGTGGCCGAGACGGCGAAGGCGGCGACGAGTGCAAACATCGATTTTTTCATGCTGCGCTCCTTAGAAAACGAAGTCGAGGGCCACGGCGCCGACGGTGACGTCGTCGTGGAAGCCCGGCTTGGCGTTGATCAGCAGGCCGTTGCCGACTTTCGGCTGGACGCGGTCGATCTGCGCCTTCAGGGCCATCGAATTGTGGAAGTCCCAGCGCACGCCGACCGAAGTGGTGCTTTGCTCGCCCTGGCCGATGCCGTAGTAAGGCAGGCCGGTGGCGCCGGCGCGCAGTGCGGCCAGTGCCGGCACGCCGGCAGGGATCGTGTTGGCCGGGTGGCCGTCGATCGACAGCTTGCCGTGGATGACGTACGGCAGGACCTTGCCGAAGCGGTAGCCGCCCATCAGGTACCACGAGGTGGTGTCGTTGACGTAGGAGTCGGTCTTGCGCTTCGCGAACTCGGATTGGGCAACGATGTTGTTCCAGTCCATGCCCAGGCCCACCGAGGTGAACGAAGCCTTCTTGTCGTTGGCGTCGAGCTCGTTCGCCATCGTGGTCAGCTGCGGCAGGTTGTAGCCGGCGCCGGCCATGCGCAGGCCGCCGATCAGCGCGTTCAGGCTGGACGAACCGGTGATGGTGATCTTGGCGTCCACGCGGCCGAAGCGGGCGGTGAACGGGCCGTGCTCGGCCACCAGGTTGAAGGCGGTGATGTCCTTGCCCTTGGCGCGCAGGCCGACGGCGACGTCGGCCGAGGTGCGGCCATAGGCCAGCTGGCCGGTGACGGTGGTGTCGCCGAAGCTGTGCTGGTAGGTCGCATCGATGCCGTCGAGGCTATTGAACGGCACTTGCGAGTACATCTCGACCGGCGGACGCAGGAAGGTGTTGGCGTAGCCGACGTTGCGGTAGTCCGAGATCATGAAGGCCGGCAGGCCGATGCGGCCGACGCGCACGCTGAACTGGTCGTTGATCTTGGCCTTGGCGAAGGCCCAGGCCAGTTCGGCGCCGTAGCTGTCGTCGGCGTCGTGGCGCACCAGGCCCTGGCCGGTGAACGACAGCCAGTTGTTGATGCCGATGTCGGCTTGCAGGCCGAGGTTCGAGTCGACGCCGGTGCGTGGCGACTTCTTGGCGCCGGCAGCCTGGTTCGGACGGGCGAACTCGGCGTCCTTGGTATCGGTCCAGGTCAGCGCACCGGTGCCGAAGCCGCGGATCTTGACGGTAGGGCCTTCCGCTTCTTGCGCGAAGGCCGACGAGAGTGCCAGCGGCAGAGCCAGCACGGCGGCGATAATCTGCTTGTTCATAAGTTAACCTGTTACAGGGATATCCGTTTATAAGTTTTACTTCTAGTTATGACTGCGTTCGCATGCAGCTAGCATGGATGGAACGAAACGATTCTATCCATGCGGCAAAAGTAAAGACAAGTAAAAGGAAGCGCCGCACCAAAAAGGAGACGTTGCGCTATATCAATGCGTTGTTTTGGTGAAACAGATGAGCCGAACCGATGAACTTCTGCAAAGTTGCCGCTAAGAAACAGTATAAATCATTAACGTGGCAGGAGCGTCAAGATTCAGTTCCACCAATGCGTGGTGGCGCCCATGGTGGGCAGGCGGGCCTGCACGGCTTCGTGGATCAGCCCGGCGCGCACGGCCTGCTCGGCCGTGTAGATGCGCGCATTGCCGAACAGGTGAGGGCGGACGTCGCCCGCTTCCGGTGCGCCGCGCGTGGCTTCGTCGACGATCGCCGCATAGCGCTCGGCATCGAAATCCAGGCATTCGCGCCACTCCGACACGCGCGCGTGGTCGGCCGCCACCAGGTTGCCGAAGCCCCAGTGCAGCGGGTGGATCAGGAAGCGCGCGCCGGGGCAGGCGTAGCGCTTCTGGCCGGCCAGGAAGATGACCACGCCCACCGATTCGACGCTGCCGATGTTGTGGGTGTGCAGGGGGATGGGCAGGGATTTCAGGAAGAAGTACAGGGCGAAGCCGGCCGTCATGTTGCCGCCTTCGGTCGACATGTGCAGCTCGATCTCGCTGGCCCCGCTTTGCAGCGCCTGCAGGCACAGGTTGCGCACCGCGCAGGCGGAGCCGTGGTTGATCGGGCCGATGAAGTGGACGATGTGCAAGGACATGAACGCCTCCTGTCGTGTCCACCACAGGATAGCTGTGCAGCGGCCGGATCACAAGGCCGACAGCGGGCCCGGCGTCCCCTTCAACTGCCCCGGTACGTCGAGTACGACCAGGGCGTGACCACCAGTGGCACGTGGTAGTTCTGGCTGGCGTCGGCTACCCCGAAGGCGATGGTCACGCGGTCGAGGAAGCGCGGCTGCGGCAAGTCCACGCCCTGGGCCGCGAAGTAATCGCCGGCCGCGAACACCAGTTCGTAGCGCCCCGCCTGCAAGGCCTCGCCCTCGAGCAGCGGCGCGTCGCAGCGGCCGTCGCGGTTGGTGGCATCCGTCTTCAGCAGCGTGCGTTCGCCCCCATGGACGGCATACAGTTCGATGGCGACGCCGGCGGCCGGGCGGCCGTGCGCGGTGTCGAGGACGTGGGTGCTGAGCTTGCCCATGTGGCTCCTATACGACGTTGGTGAAGGTGGCTATCGTCCGGATCATATACCTTTACACTTTCGTCAATATAAGATCGGCCATATACCTTTCATCCTGTCGAAGACTCCATGGACCCCAGCTACCCGCGCGACCTGGTCGGCTACGGCCGCAATCCGCCCCATCCGCAGTGGCCGAACGGCGCCCGCGTGGCCCTGCAGTTCGTGCTGAACTACGAGGAGGGCGGCGAGAACAATGTGCTGCACGGCGACCCGGCGTCCGAGACCTTCCTGTCCGAAATCATCGGCGCCCAGGCCTTCCCGATGCGCCACATGAGCATGGAATCGCTCTACGAATACGGTTCGCGCGCCGGGTTGTGGCGCGTGCTGCGCCTGTTCGAGGAGCGCCAGTTGCCGCTCACCGTATTCGGCGTGGCGATGGCGCTGCAGCGCAATCCGGAAGCAGTGGCCGCCTTCCGCGAGCTGGGCCACGAGATCGCCTGCCACGGCCTGCGCTGGATCTCGTACCAGAACGTGGACGAAGCGACCGAACGCGCCCACATGCGCGAAGCGGTCGAGATCATGCGTGCGCTCACCGGCGAGGCGCCGCTGGGCTGGTACACCGGGCGCGATTCGCCGAACACGCGCCGACTGGTGGTCGAGCATGGCGGCTTTGCCTACGATGCCGACCATTACGGCGACGACTTGCCGTTCTGGCAAACCGTCAGCTTCACCGGCGCCGACGGCGCGCCCGACGAGCGCGCCCACCTGGTCGTGCCGTATACGCTCGACACCAACGACATGCGCTTCGCCGCCATGCAGGGTTTCAATTCCGGCACCCAGTTCTTCGACTACCTGAAGGATGCCTTCGACGTGCTGTATGCGGAAGGCGACCCGAATGGCCTGAACGCGCCTAAAATGCTGTCGATCGGGCTGCACTGCCGGCTGGTGGGGCGGCCGGCGCGGGCGGCGGCACTCGCCCGTTTCCTCGACTACGTGTTGCAGCATAAACACGTGTGGATTGCGCGCCGCATCGACATCGCGAACCACTGGCGGACGACCCATCCTTACGGTGCATGAGTTATATTGAATCGATGATATTGAATATCAATTCTTTGGCATAGTTGGTCCCGGCCTGGATGCGGTAACCTTCACGCTGGGTTAAATCCGAGACAAGTCATGGCCGAACCGATCCGCTTCTATTTCCGCAACGTCGTCCACGACGTGACCGACGTGGCGCCGACGCAAACCATCCTGCAGCACCTGCGGGAGGATTTGCGCTGCACCGGCACCAAGGAAGGCTGCGCCGAAGGCGACTGCGGCGCCTGCACGGTGGTGGTCGGTTCGCTGGAAAACGGCGAACTCGAACTGAAGGCGGTGAACTCCTGCATCCAGTTCACGCCCACGCTCGACGGCAAGGCCTTGTTCACGGTCGAGGACCTGCAACTGCCCGACGGTCGCCTGCACCCGGTCCAGCAAGCCCTGGTCGAATGCCACGGCTCGCAATGCGGTTTCTGCACGCCGGGCTTCGCGATGTCATTGTGGGGCATGTACCTGAAGCAGGAAGGGCAGACGCCATCGCGGTGCCAGATCGACGATGCCCTGTCCGGCAATCTGTGCCGCTGCACCGGCTACCGCCCGATCATCGACGCCGCCGTGCGCATGGGCGAACTGCCGCGCGCCGAATTCGACCGCGCAGCCGTGGCCGAGGCCTTGCGCGGCTTGCAGCGCTCCGCCGGCGCGACCTACGTGCATGCGGGCCGCAGCTTCCACGCGCCGCGCACCCTGGACGAACTCGTCGCCCTGCGCGCCGCCCATCCGCAGGCGCTGATCCTGGCCGGCTCGACCGATGTCGGCCTCTGGGTGACCAAGCAGATGCGCGAGCTGAACGACATCATCTACCTCGGCCGCGTGAACGAGCTGAAGAGCGTGGCCGAGCAGGACGGCATGCTGGTCATCGGCGCCGGCGTCACCCTGCAGGATGCCTACGCCGCGATCTGCCGCCACTATCCCGAGGAACTGAACGAACTGTGGCAGCGCTTCGCCTCGCTGCCGATCCGCAATGCCGGCACACTGGGCGGGAACGTCGCCAACGGTTCGCCGATCGGCGACTCGATGCCCTGGCTGATCGCCCTCGGCGCGCGCCTGCTGCTGCGCGGTCCTGGCGGCGAACGCGAACTGGCGCTGGAAGATTTCTATCTCGGCTACCAGCAGAAGGACATGCGCGCCGACGAATTCGTCGCCGGCCTGCGTGTGCCGCTGCCGCGCCCTGGAGTACGCTTCCGTACCTACAAGCTGGCCAAGCGCTTCGACCAGGACATCTCGGCCGTGTGCGCGGCGTTCGCACTCACCTTCGACGGCGAGACCGTCAGGGAAGCGCGCATCGCCTTCGGCGGCATGGCCGCTACCCCGAAACGCGCCGCCGCGGCCGAAGCCGTGCTCACCGGCCGCGCCTGGGACGAAGCCGCCTTGACGGAAGCCATGGCCGCGCTGGGTGGGGACTACCAGCCGCTGTCGGACATGCGCGCGTCCAGCGGCTACCGCATGAAGACGGCGCAGAACCTGCTGCGCCGCTTCTGGCTGGAGACCCGCTTCGACAACCCGCTGCCTTCAAACGCAGTCAACGCATTCGCAGCCCTGGCGTAATTCGAAGGAGAACACCATGAACGACGCAGGCGCACCAGCAACGGTACTGGTCAATTCCGCCGCGGCGTGGAGCGCGGTCGGCCGCTCGCGGCCGCACGAATCCGCGACGCTGCACGTACTCGGCCAGGCCACCTATACCGACGACATCGCGGAAGTGGCGGGCACGCTGCACGCAGCGCTCGGTTTGTCGGGCAAGCCGCACGCCAACATCGTCTCCATCGACCTGGCGCCCGTGCGCGCGTCGCGCGGCGTGGTCGCGGTGCTGACGGTGCAGGACATCCCCGGCACCAACGACTGCGGCCCCATCATCCACGACGATCCGATCCTTGCCGACGGCAAGGTGGAATACGTCGGCCAGCCGGTGTTCATCGTCGTTGCCGACACCCACGACAACGCGCGCCGCGCCGCCCGCCTGGCGAAGATGGAGTACGAGGAACTGCCGGCCATCCTTACGCCGCAGGAAGCCCACGCCGCCCAGTCCTACGTGGTGCCGCCGATGCGCCTGGCGCGCGGCGATGCCGAGACCGCCTTTGCGAATGCACCGCGCAAGGTAAAGGGCAAGCTGTTCGTCGGCGGCCAGGAACAGTTTTATCTCGAAGGCCAGATCGCCTATGCGATTCCCGGCGAAGACCGCGGCATGCTGGTGCAGTGCTCGACCCAGCACCCGAGCGAGATGCAGCACGTGGTGGCGCACGCGCTCGGCCTGCATTCGCACCACGTGACCGTCGAGTGCCGGCGCATGGGCGGCGGCTTCGGCGGCAAGGAATCGCAGTCGGCATTGTGGGCGGCGGCCGCCTCGATCGCGGCGGCCAAGCTGAAGCGCCCGGTCAAGTTGCGCGCCGACCGCGACGACGACATGCTGGTCACCGGCAAGCGCCACTGCTTCTACTATGAATACGAAGTCGGCTACGACGATGCCGGCCGCATCCTGGCCGCGAAGATCGACATGGTCTCGCGCGCCGGCTATTCGGCCGACCTGTCCGGTCCGGTCGCCACGCGCGCGGTCTGCCACTACGACAACGCCTACTACCTGAGCGACGTCGACATCCGCGCCGCCTGCGGCAAGACGAATACCCAGTCGAACACCGCCTTCCGCGGCTTCGGCGGCCCGCAGGGCGCCATCGCCATGGAATACGTGATCGACGAGATCGCGCGCAACCTGGGTCAGGACGCGCTCGACATCCGCAAGCTGAACTTCTACGGCAAGACGGACCGCAATGTCACGCCCTATGGCCAGGCCGTGGTCGACAACGTCATCCACGAACTGGTGGCCGAACTCGAGACCTCGAGCGAATACCGCGCGCGGCGCGCGGCGATTGCCGAATTCAACCGCAGCAGCCCGGTGCTGAAAAAAGGCCTGGCACTCACGCCCGTCAAATTCGGGATCGCCTTCAACGTCACCCATTTGAACCAGGCCGGCGCGCTGGTGCACGTGTACGTGGACGGCTCGATCAC